>JAHCKF010000087.1 GCA_026125925.1 Pseudolabrys sp. | reverse complement strand
GGCGAGGTCGATGAAATCGCCGGCGCCGGTCTCGTTGCGCCGCGCCAGCGCCGCCAACACGCCGACGGTGGCGTACATGCCGGTGACGATGTCGATGATCGGCACGCCGACCTTCTGCGGTCCGCCGCCCGGCACACCATCGGCTTCGCCGGTGACGCTCATCAGGCCACCCATGGCCTGGATCATGAAATCGTAGGCGACATCCTTGGCCTTTGGTCCGTCGCTGCCGAAACCGGTGATCGAGCAATAGATCAGCCGCGGATTGATCGTCTTGAGATCGTCATAGCCGAGGCCGTAACGCGCCAGATCGCCCGACTTGAAGTTCTCGAGCAGGATGTCCGACTCCGCGGCGATGGCGCGAGCCACCTCCTGGCCTTCGGCGCTGGCGAGATCGAGCTCGACCGAACGCTTGCCGCGATTGACCGACAGGTAATAGCCGGACTCCTTGGTCGCCGCGCCGTTCTTGTCCTTGAGATAAGGCGGGCCCCAGCGCCGCGTATCATCGCCGACGCCGGCGCGCTCGACCTTGATCACGTCCGCGCCGAGATCGGCCAGCACCTGCCCGCACCACGGCCCGGCCATGATGCGGCTGAGATCGAGCACGCGGATATGGGACAGCGGCCCGGCCATCACGCCGCCTCGAAGCGCAGCGGCATGACGATGTCGCCCATCGCCAGTTGATTGTCGTCCTTGACGACGGTCGCGGCGATCGACGGCCGCGACTGCAGCGCGTCGTACCAGGCGGCGAGCCGCGGGTGCTTCGCCTCCCAGCCGCAGCCGGTGAAGCGGAAATTGAGCTGCCCCAGCGCGCAGGCAACGGCGACATGGCCGAGACCGAAGTCGCGAGCGCCGAATTGCAGCATCTCTTTCTCGAGGCAAGCGAGCGATGCGCGAACCTTGACGTCGTAACCGTCGGATATGATTTGGCTGGCCTTGTCGCCGCGCGCCATCTCGATGCGCCAGAACAGCAGCACGTCGATCAGGCCGTCGCCGAGCGCCTGCCAGCGCAGGCATTCGAAGCGGCCGTCGAGATCCGGCGGCACGAGCTGCGTCTGCGGCGTGATGGCGTCGAGGTATTCGCAGATCACCGCGGAATCGAACAACGTCCGCCCGTCGTCGAGCACCAAAGTCGGAATCTTGGCGAGCGGATTATCGACGAGCACGTCGGGGTTCGGCACGGCGGCCACGGCCACCGGCGAGCGCACGCAGGTCACGCGATCGGTCAGACCGGTCTCGTGCAGAACGATCATCACTTTGCGCACGAAAGGCGAGCGCGGCGACCAGTGCAGTTTCAAGCTCTTCCTCCCGTGCGACTTTGTGCGAACACTACCGGGCTGGCGCCGATAATGTCAATAAATCATGTTTATGATTTATTCGGCTATGCGCCGAGAATACGGCACACTTCGTCGGTCAGCGCCCGCAGATTGTCGTCCGTCAATACGGAGGCGTGCGGCTGCAGCACGACGTTGGACAGCTTCAGGAAGCGCGGGTTCGGCACCGGCTCCTGCGCGAAGACGTCGAGCCCTGCCCCGGCGATGGCGCCGTTCTCGAGGGCTTCAAGCAGCGCCTCTTCATCGACGACCGTGCCGCGCGATACATTGATGAGAAAGCCGTCCGGCCCCAGGGCACGCAGCACGTCACGATTGACGATATGCTTCGTCGTCTCGTCGCCCGGACACGTCATCACCAGAAAATCGACCGCCGCGGCCAAGGCGACGATGTCGCCGACATAGTCGTAAGGCACGCCAGGCTTGGCGCGTGGGCCGTGGTAGCTGACTTTGAGACCGACTCCGGCGAGACGATCGGCGACGCCGCGGCCGATGCGGCCGAGACCGACAATGCCAGCGCGCTTTCCGGCGACGCGGGTGGTGCGGCTGCGCCGGCCGTTCTTCCACTGCCCGCTGCGCACATAAGCGTCGCCGCCGACGATGTCGCGCGCCACGGCATAGACCAGCGCCACCGCCATGTCGGCGGTGTCCTCGGTCATGACATGCGGCGTCGGATGCAGTGCGATGCCGCGCGCTTTCAGCGCGGGCTCGTCGAACTTCTCCAGCCCGGCGCCGCAACTCGCCAATGTCGTCAGCGACGGCAGCAGATCGAGCAGCGTATCGGGCGCGCCCTGCATCGCCATGGTCACAGCGCCGGTGATCCGGCTTCGCTCAGCCGCCGAAAGCGCTGGCAATTTGTCAGGCGCGACGAGGTCGAGCCGCTCGGCCAATCCGGCGCGCAAATCGGGCGCCAGCGCACCCAGCATGGCAACATAGGGCTTATTAGAACTCATGGCCTGTCCTTCGCTCGTCAGTTCGGCAAACCGAGCACGGCCTTGGCCAGCACGTTGCGCATGATTTCGCTGGAGCCGCCGAAGATGGTGGTCGGCCGCGCCATTAGATAGGCGCCGGCGGCGTGCAGCCGCGCATCGCCATCGAGCGGCTTGCGCAGGCCCGCGGTCTCGCCGGCGACTTGAAGCATCTCTTCCGAAATGCGCTGGAACAACTCGCTCTGGAAGTTCTTGAGGATCGAGACGTCGGCGCCGATGGTCTCGCCACGACGCAGCTTCTCGACATAGCTTTCGAACAGCGCCGCGAGATCGTCGAGGTCGAGCTTGAGCCGCACGAAGCGATCTTCGAACGCCGGATCGCCGGCGACGCCCATGCGCACGGCGAGCGCGCGCAATTGCGCCAGCGCATTGGCCGACAGCCGTGGCGCGCCGATAAAGACGCGTTCATGCCCGAGCAGCGCCTTGGCGATGGTCCAGCCGTCATTGACCTTGCCGACCAGGTTGTCCTTCGGGATACGGACATTGTCGAAGAAGATTTCGCTGAACTCGTCGAACAGTTCGAGGTTCTCGATCGGCCGCACCGTGACGCCCTTGGCATCCATCGGCACCAGGAGAAAACTAATCCCGGCCTGCTTTTTTGCCTGCTTGTCCGTACGAGCAAGGATAAAGACCCAGTTCGCGTCATTGCCGAGCGTTGCCCAGGTCTTCTGCCCGTTGATGACCCATTCGTCGCCGTCGAGCACGGCCTCGGTGCGCACCGCGGCGAGATCGGAACCGGCATTCGGCTCGCTGTAGCCCTGCGCCCAGATATGCTCGCCGGACAATATTTTCGGCAGGAAATGCGCCTTCTGCTCCTCCGTCCCATGATGGATGAGCAGCGGCCCGAGCATGACGATGCCGATGTCGTTGACGCGGGCGCAGCCGTGGCGGCCGAACTCCTCGATCATGATGAGCTGCTTCGACGCCGACAGCCCCATGCCGCCGAACTCGCGCGGCCAGTTCGGACACAGCCAGCCGCGCTGCGACAGCGCCATGTACCACGGCTTGACCTCGCGCCAGTGCAGGCGGCGCTGCGAATGCCGCGGCATGTCCTTCGGATAGTTCCCTTCGGCAAAGCGCCGCACCAGGACGCGGAAGTCGTCGTCCGGTATGTCGCGCAAATCTTCAGTGGGGACGAATGTCATCACGCCGCCTCCTTGAGCAGTGCGGCGAAGCGCTTGCGGTGCACCGCCGAGGAGCCGAACTGGTTGCACAAGGTCATCGCCTTGCGCACGAACAGGCCCGCGTCATACTCGTCGGTGAAGCCGATGGCGCCGTGCATCTGGATCGCCTCGCGCGAGGCCAGCAGCGCCGTGTCGTTGGCGCGGCATTTGGCGCGCGACACCGCCGACGCGCGCGCCGCCCTGCCCGCGCCGTCATCGAGCACCGCGGCCGCCGCAGCGATCGAAGCGCGCGCGAGCTCGAGCTGGATCTTGATGTCGGTGGCGCGGTGCTGAAGCGCCTGGAAGCTGCCGATCGGCTGACCGAATTGCTTGCGGGTCTTCAGATACTCGATGGTCATGGCAAAGACACGCTCGGACAGACCGAACAGGTAAGACGCCGTGGCAAGCGCCGCCTCGTCGAGTGCGTCGTCGACCGCATCGGCGGGATGAATCGCCAGTGGTGTGACGTCCCGGAGCTTGAGAGTGCCGAGGCCGCAGCCATCCTGCGTCCATTCGGACGTCACGCTCAGGCCGGACGCCTCCTTGGCCACGATGGCGACGCCGTCGGCGGTGGCGACGGCGAAGCTGTCGGCGCCGGTGGCGTTCGGAATGAAATGCTTGCTGCCGGTGATGCGGCCGCCATCGATGCGTGACTTCCGCCAACCGAGTTCGTTTGCCTCATCCTGCCACGCGGCGATGCAAATTCCCGCATCGGACAAGTCGGCACCGGCCATGCGAACCGCCAGCGCCGTGCCGATCAACGGCTCCGGCAGCAAAGCGGCGCCGAGCTCCTGCGTCAGCGCGCAATACTCGGCCATGCCGAGGCCGAGCCCGCCCGCCTCTTCCGGCAGACGCAGCGTCAGCCACCCCATCTCCGCCATGGTGGCGAATGTTGCTGCATCGAAACCGGGCTCCTGAAAGCGTTGCGCGCGAATGCGAGCGAGGCTGCCGTCGGCAGCCACCACGGCGCGCGTGCTGTCGCGGATCATGCGGACATTTTCGGCCGTGTCGTCTTCCTTGCGGGGCATGCTTCCTCTATTATTGTAAAGCATAGCTTATTAGCTTTTATGGCTGACCCGTTCAACCACACCAGCCGGCACATGCGCAATATCAACACCTACAAAAACCCATATACCTAGTTTTTAGGTGCGCTGGACGCCCGCGTTTTGTATAGAGCCGCCAACAGCCGCCCCATCGCGGCGTAGCCAAGGGAACACCGAGGATGACACTGAGAATCGAGAAAGCCGACCGCATTGCCCGCGTCACCCTCGATCGTCCGCCCGTCAACGCGCTCACCATGCAGCTCTATGGCGAGATCGGCGACGTGTTCGCCAGCGCCAACGAGTGGAACGACCTCAACGTCATCGTGTTCGGCTCGGCCGGCACGCGCGCCTTCTGCGCCGGCCTCGATCTCAACGAATTCCTCGCCGCGACCGTGGAAGAAGACCCCAAGCGCGCCGCCATCATCCGCCGCTGCTTCAGCGCCATCCGCAACGCCGCGGTGCCGGTAATCGCCGCGGTCAACGGCCCTGCCCTCGGCGCCGGCTGCGTCATCGCATCGCTATGCGACATGCGCATCGCCAGCGAGACCGCGACCTTCGGCCTGCCGGAAATCAATGTCGGCCGCTGCGGCGGCGGCGCTCATATCGGCCGCCTCGTTCCGCAAGGCATGTTGCGCCGGATGTTCTTCACCGGTCAGCCGATCACCGCGGCCGAAGCCTATCGCGTCGGCCTGGTAGAGGAGGTCGTACCGGCCGCCGAACTCGGCGCCGCGGTCGATCGCCTCGCCAAGGTCATCGCGCAGAAGGCGCCGCTCGGCCTGCGGCTCGGCAAGCAGGCGCTCAACGAAGTCGAATTCATGCCGGTCGAGGATGGCTATGCGCGCGAGCAGCAATACAGCACGCGCCTGATGGCGACCGAAGACGCGCGTGAAGCCACGCGCGCCGTCGTCGAGAAGCGCAAGCCGGTGTTCGTCGGCCGCTGACGCGGCCGTGACCGCATTATTTGCCGAGACGATCGGCCCAATCGGCAATTGCCTTGGCCGTTTCGGCCGGCTTTTCCGCCGGCAGCGCGTGGCTGGCATTGTCGATGACGGCGACCGTGACGCGGTCGCCGAATTCGGCCTTCAGTTCGTTCCGCGATTCAGCGGGACGGAACGGATCGGCGCCGCCCTGCAGATCGAGGATCGGCGCCTTGCCCGCCGCCCACCAGTCGGCCTGCTTCGTCAATTTGCGCGCCGCGCGCTGACTTTTGGTGACATCCTGATGCCAGCCGTCGAGCCACGCCGTCGGATCGTTGCCCTTGGCGAAGAACGCCAGCCGCAAGCCGGCGAGCCGCTGCTCGCGCGTCGAGGCCGGATCGTTGATCATGGTGATGGCGTCGCTCAATTCCTTCGGCCACTTCCGGGCGCCGGCAGCCACCAGGACGACGCCGCGCGTCAAGTCGGGATGGTCGGCGGCCAAAGTGCGCGCGATCCAGCCGCCATAAGCGTGGCCGGCGACAATGGCCTTGCCACCTTCATTGCGGATCACGGCCGCAAAATCGTTGGCGAAGTCGTGGAACGACACACCGGTCATTGGCCCCTTGCTGGCGCCAATGCCACGCGGCTCGGGCCGCAACACGCGATAGCCGCGTTGCGCCAGATCCTTGGCCAGATTGCCGAATTCCTCCGTGCCGCGTCCGGTCGAGGCGATGAACAGGATCAGCGGACCCTTACCCTGCGCGTAGTAGCTGATGGTGGCGTCGCCATTGGTCACGGATTTCACGGCGGCCTCCTCGGCACGCGACGGCGCCGCAATGGCGGCGGCAGCAAGCGCGCAGGCGATAACGAACCCTCTGGGCCACAAGCTCATTCCATCCTCCCCGGCCGCGCCTTCGATGAGGCGAGGCTCGATAATCTCATAAACTAGGTCATTGATTTTTTATCACGCCCGATGTTCTGTCAAACAGCGAAATCGCATGCCGGAGCGTTTGAAATGAGCGAGACCAACACCTTCACCTGTGGCGATGTTTCAATCCGCTATCGGATCGATGGCCGCAACGGCGCGCCCTGGGTCGTGTTCAGCAATTCGATCTGTACCGACCTGTCGCTGTGGGACGATCAGGCGGCGGCTCTCGCGGCGGATTTCCGCGTGCTGCGCTACGATCAGCGCGGCCACGGCGGATCGAGCGTGCCGTGCGCGCCCTGCAATTTCGATCAGCTCGGCGGCGATGTCGCTGCCCTGCTCGATCATCTCGGCATCGACAGATGCACCATCGTCGGCCTGTCGATGGGCGTGCCGACCGGACTCGACCTCTATGCGAAGCATCCGCAGCGCATCGAACGCCTGGTGCTCTGCGACGGCCAGGCCGCCACCGCGCCGGCCGGCGCCGCCGGCTGGGAGGAGCGCATCGAGATGGCGCGCCGCGACGGCATGGAGGCCTTCGCCGACGCGACGGTCGCGCGCTGGTTCTCGTCCGGTCAGGTCAAGGACGGTCGCGCCGAGGTCGTGCGCCGCATGATCGCGACGACACCGTTCGGCGGGTTCGAGGCCTGCGCCCGCGCCTTGCAGAGCTATGCCTATGCCGACGTCTTGCCGCGCATCGCCGTGCCGACGCTGCTGATCGTCGGCAGGGACGACGGCAAGATGCCGGAAACGATGACCCGCATGCGCGATGCCATCGCCGGATCGCGCCTGGTGGAGATCGCCGATGCCGGCCACATCCCCGGCATCGCGCAGCCCGACCATTTCAATCGGGCGCTCAAGACCTTCCTCGCCTGAGCGCGAAAGCCAGGCACTCCTGAGGCGGGCGCCGGGAAAAGCCGAAGAGAGAAAAGGAGATGGTGGGAGAGGTAGGACTCGAACCTACGAAGGCATAGCCAGCGGATTTACAGTCCGCCCCCTTTGCCGCTCGGGACACTCTCCCCCAAGCTCGAATTCCACCGGGCAGGCGCCCCGTCCCGTCCTAGCGCCTTGATCCCCATAGCAAAACAGGAATTCCGCACCGGACGGTGATGGAATGGCAGGGGTTATGGGCAGGGGCAGCCGGGAAGTCAATGGAGCCGCTCAGGGAAAGTTGCGACGGAGTGCTGTTCGCCCCGGCTCCGATCCTCTAAAGCTCCGGCCATGACCTCACGCCCCACGAAATTCGGCCGGAAGCCCGGCGCCACCCACGAGCAGGTCGATCGCCGTGAGCGCTTCACGCGGGCGCGCCGGGAGGATTTGCGCGCGGCCGCCGGGGACGACGAACCGGTCATCCTCTATGGCTGGCACACGGTCACCGCCGCTTTGCGCAACCCGGCCCGGCGCTTTCGCAAGTTCCTCGCCACCGACAACGCCGCCCGCCGCCTTGCCGAGGAGGGCATCGAAGGCGCCATCGCGCCGGAGGTGGTCCGGCCCTCGGCCATCGACGAGCGGCTGCTGCCGGACGCTGTGCACCAGGGCCTCTATCTCGAGGCCGATCCCCTGCCCGCCCCGGCGATCGAGGACGTGCCGGCGCGCGGCACCGTGCTGGTGCTCGATCACATCACCGATCCGCACAATGTCGGCGCCATCTTCCGCTCGGCCGCCGCCTTCGCCGCCACCGCCATCGTCACCACGCAGCGCCATTCGCCCGACGCCACCGCGGCGCTGGCCAAGGCCGCCTCCGGCGCGCTCGAATACGTGCCGCTGATCGCGGTGCAGAACCTCGCCCGCGGCCTGCAGACGCTGAAGGAGCGCGGCTTCCAGATCGTCGGTCTCGACTCCGATGGCGAAGCGGACCTCTCGGACATCAAGCTGCGCCAGCCGCTGGCTCTGGTGCTCGGCGCCGAGGGCAAGGGTCTACGGCAATTGACGCGCGAGACGTGCGATCACGTCGCCCGCATCGACATGCCCGGCGAGATCAAGAGCCTCAATGTCTCGAACGCCGCGGTGCTGTCGCTCTACATCGCCAGCCGCATCGGGCGGCAGCGCTGAAAAGCAAACGGCGGGCCCCCCAGCCCGCCGCCGCCGCCCACTAACTGTTGCAAGACGTCAGTTCAGCCGCGCGCCTGGCTTGCCGCGCTCGCCTTTGCGATAAAGCTGGATGGTCATGCGGTCGGGACCGAGGATGGTAATCTCGGCGTCGGCCTGGATGACGCGCTTCTCGTTCTTGCCGGCATCGTTCTTGCCGCCTGGATTCCTGCCGGGCTTGTGCCGGTCCGGCAGCGGCGCATCGACGACCACCTTCTTCTCTCCGTTCGCGTCGTCGACGACCGTGTAGCGCTCGACCACCCGCGGCGGATCGTCGACGTAACGCGTCGTCTCGACCACCTTGGGCTTCAGGCGGACCACCTTGGTCGTGTTGATGACGCTGGTCTTCGTTCCCGCCGCGCGATGGCGCAGTTCCTCGATCAGCCGCGGATCGTTCTTGCGCACCGCCTTCGCCTGTGAGCGGGCCGACCGCACCGGACGATGCACGCGGCGGCCATGCGCCCTTGCCTCGCCCGGACGCTGAATGACGTAAGTGCCGGGCGCGACTTCGACCGCGTAAGGCTGCGCGGCGCGCGGCTGCTGTTGATACGGATAGAGTGGCGGCGGGCTGTGCTGCACTGAGCTGTAATATTGCGCCTGCACCGGACCGCCGGCGAAAGCGGCGGCTGAAAGTACGAGCGCAGCGATTTTGGTCGGCGACAGCATGGGCATTACTTCGGCGGCATGAGGGGCGCGAGCGGCGGCAGAACTTCGGTCGGCGGCATCACGGCGTGGGGTGGATAGAGCGAAAGCGTCGACCATTCGCGGTAGTAGCTTGGCGCCGGCTTTGGCGCCGGGTAGCGGGCGTTGAGATTCTCGCGGCGCCCGACCTTCGGCTTCTTGCCGGTGAACGGATAGTAATGGCGGCCTCGCCATGGCCGCGCCCAATAGGCGCGCAATCCGGTGTCGAACTCGACGTCATAAACGACGAGGTGCGGCGCGTGCACATGCGGCGGATAATAGGCAACGCGCCGGGCAGACCATTCGGACGCGCCGGCGTCGTCGTGAGCCGCGGCCCCGAAGGCAGCCAGAGCGGCAATGGCCAGCAATGCACGCATCGCGAATGATCCAATCGAGCGGTGTTTCTCCCTGAATTCTATACGAAGTCTTCACGATGCCTCGCGCCATCGCGAGGTAACATTAATCGCAGCAAGCGGTGGATCACGCCGTCGTGCCTTGCTTTCGACACGCGGCTCGTCTGAGAAAGCTGTGGTGCCGCGCGCGCTCCTCCGTTAAAGTTAACTGCAATGCCGAACCGGAACTTTTCCAGCAGTCGTCCGACGGATCCCGTACGCGGCGATTTCAGACAGCGCTACGACGAGATCGAGAGCCGGCGCGAAGAACTCATCGCCAGGCTCAACAATCTCGACGAGAGCGCACGCGCGCATCCGGGTTTTAAGCGTGCGCTCAAGCTGCTCAACGAGACCTTCCGCAAATCCAAGCTGGCGCAGCGGCTGGCAGTGCTGCAGGCCGCAGCCTGGCTTATCGACATACTCGAGCGGCTGGCGCTGACGCTTTAGCGTCCGGGGCGGCGCCTGAGCGCATAAAGTTCCCATAAAATAAGTGAGATATTACAATACCGTAACGATTACTTTAGATCGAAAAATCAAGGATTTAAAACAGCCGATTTAGCCTTTTGGCGTAAGACCTGAGACGGAAAGACGGAGTTCCCGACGCAGGCGTATCGATGCGCCGCGGGCGGCATTCCAGAAGAATCAAACAACAAACGGCGCCGCCCGATGACCGACGCATCATGCGTCAATTGGGGAAACGCCTATGACAACGACGACCGCAACCGGCTTTACGGACCGCGGCATGACCGCGGAAGAACGCAAGGTCATTTTCGCTTCGTCCCTCGGCACCGTTTTCGAGTGGTACGACTTCTACATCTACGGCACGCTCGGTGTGTTTCTGGCGAAGTACTTCTTCGCCAATGTGCCGCCGAATGTCGGCTTCATCTTCGCCCTGCTCGCCTTCGCCGCCGGCTTCGCCGTGCGCCCGTTCGGCGCCCTGATTTTCGGCCGTCTCGGCGACATGATCGGCCGCAAATACACCTTCCTCGTCACCATGACGCTGATGGGCGTCGGCACCTTCTTCATCGGCCTGCTGCCGGGCTATGCCACCCTCGGCATCATGGCGCCGGTACTGCTGATTGCCTTCCGCCTCGTGC
>JAHCKF010000086.1 GCA_026125925.1 Pseudolabrys sp. | reverse complement strand
ATGCGCGCGCCGATGATGCTCATTCACACGGTCGCCGCCGGCGGCGGCTCGATCCTGCATTTCGACGGCTCGCGCTTCCGCGTCGGCCCCGATTCCGCCGGCGCCAATCCCGGCCCGACCTGCTACCGCCGCGGCGGGCCGCTGGCCGTCACCGACGCCAATGTCATGGTCGGCAAGCTCATTCCCGAGTTCTTCCCGAAGATCTTCGGCCCGCAGCAGGACCAGCCGCTCGATGCCGAGGCGGTGAAGAAGTCTTTCGCCGACATGGCGAAAGAGGTCGGCGACAAGTCGCCGGAAGAAATCGCCGACGGCTTCATCAAGATCGCCGTCGAGAACATGGCCAACGCCATCAAGAAAATCTCGGTGCAGCGCGGCTACGACGTCACGCGCTACGCGCTGAACTGCTTCGGCGGCGCCGGCGGCCAGCACGCCTGCCTGGTCGCCGATGCGCTCGGCATGACCAAGGTGCTGATCCATCCGTTCTCGTCGCTGTTGTCGGCCTACGGCATGGGGCTCGCCGATATCCGCGCCACGCGCGAACAGGCGATCGAACTGTCCTTCGGCGCCAAGGGCCTCGCCGCGCTGAACCGCACCGCGCAGCGCCTCGGCAAGGAAGCCATGGCGGAAGTCGCCGGCCAGGGCGTCGCCAAGGCCAAGCTGATCGTGCGCGCGCATATCCGTTACGCCGGCACCGACACCGCGCTGGTGGTGAATGCCGGCGCCCTGCCCGCCATGCAGCGCGCCTTCGAGCAGGCGCACAAGGCGCGCTTCGGCTTCATCGACCGCAACAAGGAAATGGTGATCGAAGCCGTGTCGGTCGAAGCCGTCGGCGGCGGCGCCAAGTTCAACGAGAAGTCGGCACGGCGCGCGGCCGCGGCGTTGCCGAAGCCGGCAAAGAAGACCAGGTTCTTCTCGCAAGGCGAATGGCACCAGGCGAATGTCTATACCCGCGATCAACTCAAGATCGGCGCCAAGGTCAAGGGCGCTGCCATCATCATCGAGCCGCACCAGACCATCGTCGTCGAGCCCGGCTGGCAGGCCGAACTGACGCCGAAGAACCATCTGGTGCTGGCGCGCATCAAGAAGCTCAAGCGCGTCGCCGCCATCGGCACGCATGCCGATCCGATCATGCTCGAGGTGTTCAACAACCTGTTCATGTCGATCGCCGAGCAGATGGGCGTGTCGCTGCAGAACACCGCCTATTCGGTGAACATCAAGGAGCGGCTCGACTTCTCCTGCGCGGTGTTCGCCGCCGACGGCACTCTGGTCGCCAATGCGCCGCACATGCCGGTGCATCTCGGCTCGATGGATCGCTCGGTCGAGACCGTCATCCGCGACAACAAGGGCAAGATCAAACCGGGCGACGTCTACGTCATCAACGCGCCCTATAACGGCGGCACGCATCTGCCCGACATCACCGTCTGCACGCCGGTGTTCGACGACAAGAAGAAGAACATCCTGTTCTGGGTCGCCTCGCGCGGCCACCACGCCGATGTCGGCGGCATCTCGCCCGGCTCGATGTCGCCGAACGCGACCGACATCGAGCAGGAAGGCGTGCTGTTCGACAATTTCAAGCTGGTCGATCGCGGCAAATTCCGCGAGAAGGAGCTGATGGCGGCGCTGACCGGGGCGAAATATCCGGCACGCAACCCGATCCAGAACATCAACGACATGAAGGCGCAGATCGCCGCCAACGAAAAGGGCGTGGCCGAACTGCGCAAGATGGTGACGCAGTTCACGCTGCCGGTGGTCAAGGCCTACATGCAGCACGTGCAGGACAACGCCGCCGAGAGCGTGCGCCGCGTCATCGACCGCCTGCACGACAGCGAATACTCATTCGAGATGGACCAGGGCACCTTCATCAAGGTGAAGATCACGGTCGACAAGAAGAAGCGCGAGGCGACGGTCGATTTCACCGGCACGAGCGCGCAGCAGCCGACCAACTTCAACGCGCCGGAGCCGGTGACGCGCGCCGCGGTGCTCTACGTGTTCCGCGTCATGGTCGACGACGACATCCCGATGAACGCCGGCTGCCTGCGGCCGATCAACATCATCATCCCTAAGAAGACGATGCTGACGCCGGAGTATCCGGCCGCCGTGGTCGCCGGCAATGTCGAGGTCTCGCAGGCCGTGACCAACACCTTGTTCCTCGCGCTCGGCGCGCTGGCGGCGGCGCAAGGCACGATGAACAACCTCAACTTCGGCAACGACAAGTATCAGTATTACGAGACGATCTGCTCCGGCTCGCCCGCCGGTCCCGGCTTCGACGGCACCGACGCCGTGCACACGCACATGACCAATACGCGGCTGACCGATCCGGAGATCCTCGAATTCCGTTATCCGGTGCTGCTCGAGGACTTCCACATCCGCAAGGATTCCGGCGGCAAGGGCGAGTATCACGCCGGCGACGGCATCCGCCGCACCATCCGCTTCCTCGAGAAGATGGAATGCACCCTGCTCTCCGGCCATCGCCGCGTACCGCCGCCGGGCCTGGCCGGTGGCGAGGCCGGCCAGGTCGGCGAGAACTGGGCGCGCCGCAAGGACGGCAGCATGGAGCGGCTCAAAGGCTGCGACGACACCACGATCGACGCCGGCGAAGCGGTGATCATCCAGACGCCGACCGCGGGCGGGTATGGGAAGGTGAAGTAGACGTAAGCGAACCCGTTTACACCGCTCACCCCCGCGAAAGCGGGGGTCCAGATGGCGATCTCTTAGCCACGAGGCTTAAGACTGGGTCTCCGCTTCCGCGGGGACGAGCGGTGTTTGAGCCTGTGGCCTTGCCCGCTCTCTACGCCCTCACCTCCTGGCGCTGGAAGGCAACGTAGCCGCCGACGAACAGCAGGATGCTCGCGGCGATCAGGCCGACGATCTGCGGCCACGCCACCATCACGCTGCTCCACAGCGACAAAGGCGAGCCCATCACCGCGCCTTGCAACTGGCTGATGTAGACGGGGCCCAAAGTCCGCGTCGCCGGATGCAGGATCGCCGTCACCGCTTCGGCATAGAGCACCGAAGGCGACAGCCGCGCCAGGGATTGCGCCGCGATCACCAAGGTCGCTTCGTCATTGCTCGGCACGAAGGCGGTCACGATCGCCGGCGACAAAGCCGGCCAGATCAGGGTGATGAACAGCCAGAAGCCGAGCGTCACCAAAGCCGCGGTCGCCGCCGAGCGGAACAGGACCGAGGACAGCATGGCGAGCGCCAGCCAAACGCCGGCATAGGCGATGGTCACCAAAAGGAAGATGAAGGCGCGCGCCATCTCCTCGGCGCCCGGCGGCACGCCGAGCATGATGAGGCCGAGGCCGATGGTGATCAGCCACAGCACGACCAGGCTGACCGACAGAGTCGCCAGCCCGGCGAGGAATTTGCCGAACAGCAGCGCGTCGCGATAGATCGGCTGCGACAGGATGCGCGACAATGTACGGCGTGAGTGTTCGCCGTTGACCGCATCGAAGCCGAGACCGATCGCCATCAGCGGCACCAGGAAGCCGAGGAAGGCGGTGAACGACGGCAAGGGATCGCGCGCCGTGGTGAACAGGCGCAGGAACAGGAACGGGTCCTCCGCCGTCGAGTCTCTCACCTGTGTGATGGCGGCATAGACCGCCGCCAGCGCCACCAGCACGACGAGCCATTCCAGCACGCGCATGCGCGCGCTGGTCATGTGGTCGGACAACTCCTTGAGCGTCACCACGCCGAGCCCGCGCAGGGCCGATCCCTCACGCCGCATGGGGCACCTCCCTCGGATTGTCGTGGCTCTGGAAGTAGCGCGTATAGATGGTCTCGAGGCTTGGCCGGTCGAGCGAGAGTTGTTTCAGCCGCCCCTTCCCCGCCACCACTTCGGCGGCCGCTTCGGCGCGCAGATCGCGATCGCAGACCATCCGGAAGCGGCCCGGCGCCGGCTCGGACACCTGGCGCACGCCAGGCAATGCCGCCAGACGCTTGGCTAGGCTGTCGCCGCCGTCGGCCTCGACCTCGACGGCAAAGCCGCCGCCGAGCACCTGGCTGCCCAGTTCGCCGACCGTCCCCATCAGCGCGATCTTGCCGGCATTGAACAAGGCGACGCGGTCGCAGATGCTCTGCACGCGGTCGAGCAGATGCGACGACAGCAGCACCGTCATGCCATTGGCCTTGAACGAGCGGATCAGATCGAGCAGTTCGAGGCTCGCCTGCGGATCGAGACCGTTGGTCGGCTCGTCGAGAATGGCGATGCGCGCTTCCTTCATGACGATCTCGGCGAGGCCGAGGCGCTGCCGCATGCCGCGCGAGAAGGCGCCGACTTTCTTGTCGGCGACGTCCTTGAGGCCGACACGATCGAGCGCGGCGCCGATCTTCTTGCCGCGTTCGGCTTTCGCAATGCCGATCAGCCTTGCCGTGTAGTGCAGGTTATCGGCGGCGCTGATGTTGTCGTAGAAGCCGACGGTGTCCGGCAGATAGCCGATCAGCCGCTTCACCTGCAGCGGTTCGCGCATCGGATCGTGGCCGAACACGCGCGCCGTGCCGGCGCTGATGTCGCTCAGGCCGAGCAGCATCAGGATGGTGGTGGTCTTGCCGGCGCCGTTCGGTCCGAGCAGGCCGAAGATCTCGCCGGCATCGACGTTGAAGTTGATGCCGTCCACCGCCGTGGTCTTGTCGTAGCGCTTGGTGAGCCCGTTCACCGCGATCACCGTCTGCGCCGGCGCGGCCGAGGAGGCCGAACCGGCGCGGGGCATGGCGACCGCGTCCATCAGCGCCGTCCGAAGCGGGCAACGGCGCCGACCATGATGAGCAGCGCCGCGCCGATCAAGCCGGCGCCGGCGATGCCCCACATGGTCGAGGTGGTGACGGCGACGCGGAAGCTGGCACTGCCGGTTTCGCCATGGGTCGAGGCGGTCAGCCCCGTCACATAGTCGCCGGCAATGGCCTTGGCCGGCGGCGTGATCAGCGCCTGCACCTGCGCATGCTGGTTCGGCGCGATACGCTCGATGCTTTTCGGCTCGAACGTCACCTTCCAGCCGCTCGGCGCGTTGCTCGACAGCTTGACGTTCTCGGCCGGCGCCGTGCCGGTGTTGCTGATGACGACCGGCACCGAACTCTGCTTGCCGGCGGTAGCGGCGGCGCTGAGCAGGCCGTCGCGGCCGGCGAGCGACAATTTCGGCTGCCCGGTGATGTCGAGGGCGACTTCGGACGAGGCCTTGGCGTCGTCGGCGACGACGTTCACCTTCACCGGATAATGCCCGGCATCGACGTTGTCGGGCGGCGTGACCTTGAGCTTCACGTCCTTGGTCTTGCCGGCGTCAACGGGAATGGCGGTCAGTTGCTGCGTGCCATAGGCCTCGGTGAACGCGGTGTCGAAATTGTTCGGCGCCTGCGCCGCGAGGCTGACCAACAGCTTCTTGCCGCTGTCGTTCTTGATGGTGAAAGTGTACTCGAAGCTCGAATGCGCGTTGCCGCGCAGCTCCGGCAGTTGCGACGACAGCGACAGCTTGGCCGGCAACTGCTTGGCGAGCGTGACCGCTACCGGCAGCGCGATATGCGTGTTCGGTCCGTCGGCGTTCACCGTGATGGTCTGCGTGCCGATCTGCGCGTCCTTCGGCACGTCGAGGCGCAGATCGATCGTCGTGGTGTCGTCGGCCGCCGGCATCGCCGCGGCGATCGGCTGGCCGCCGCCGAGCAAGGTCGCGGTCCAGCCCTTCGGCACGCCGTTGACCGACAGCGCCAGGCGCTCCGGCGCCATGTCGTAATTGTGCAGCTTGATGTTGACGGTGGAGGTCGCGCCCGGCTGCACGGTGACAGCCGGATAGTCGGTCAGGAGATAAAGACCTTTGACGTCGTGGGTGTCGGCGGCGAAGGCCGGCGCGGCAAAGGCGCACAGCGCCGCGGCGATGACGAGTAAACGATATTTCATGGCGAGCAATCCCCGAGCCCGGCCCATCAGGCCGTGCACGCGATGACGTCGCCCCCATGTGAAAAACCACGACGAACGCCGTGGCAACGGTCAGTCGTCTCTCGCACAATTTGGACGAAATTGGTGCCGCATTTACGCGCGGCAACATTAAATTATTGCAATATTTTTCGCGGCCGCGAAACACGCACGTGGTTTGATGACTAGTGCCCGCCGCCACCGGCGCCGGCCGGAGCCTGCGGTTTCTTCATCATGATGCCGGCGGCCGCGAGTCCGACGAACATCACCGTCAGCATGAAGAACACGTCGGCGAAGCTCATCACCAGCGCCTGCTGCCGCGCCATCATCGACACCTGCTTGAGCGCCATCAGCGCGCCGTCGGTGCCGCCGAACTTCTGCGTCAGCTCGTTGAGCGTCTCGGTCGCGGCAACGCTGGCGCCGTTGACCGCCTCGTGCAGGCGCACGAGATGCAGGTCCATGCGGTCGTTGAGCAGCGTGTTGATGACGGCAAGGCCGATGGCGCCGCCGAGGTTGCGTGTCAGGTTAAACAGGCCGGAGGCATTCTTCAGCCGCGCCGGGTCGAGCGTGCCGAGCGCCGTGTTGGTCACCGGCACCATCGCGGCCATCAGGCCGACGCCGCGGAAGATCTGCGGCCACAGCAACTCCCAGAAATCCCAATCCTTGGTCAGCCCGGTCATCTGCCAGGTGCCGATGGCGAACAGCAAAAAGCCGGTCATCAGGATGTAGCGCGGATCGACGCGCTGCGTGAGCTGGCCGACAATCGGCGCCGTCATGAACATGGCGACGCCGGAGACGAACATGGTTTCGCCGATCATCAGCGCGTTGTAGCCGCGCACCTGCGCCAGATAGACGGGATAGAGATAGGTCAGGCCGTAAAGGCCGATGCCGAGCACGAAGGAGAACAGGCTGCCCATCGCGAAATTGCGGTTGGTGAAGGCGCGCAGATCGACGATCGGGTTCTTCGCCATCAGCGAGCGCGTGAAGAAGGCGATGGCGCAGACGACCGAGACGATCGCCAGCAGCAGGATCTCCTCCTCGTCGAACCAGCCCTTGCGCGGCCCCTCCTCCAGCACGTATTCGGCGGCGCCGAGGAAGCCGGCCATCGACAACAGGCCCCACCAGTCGAAGCGGCTGAGCAGCGTGTGATCCGGCTTGTCGATGTCGATCAGCATCCAGGCCAGCAGCGACACGGCGATGCCCGGAACGATGTTGATGAAGAACAGCCAGTGCCAGGACAAGGCTTCGGTGACGTAACCTCCGACAGTCGGGCCGATCGTGGGGGCAAGGGTTGCGATCAGCCCGACCACCGGAGCCACCATCTTCTGCCGGGGACCGGGGAAGATGATGTAGGCGGCAGCAAACACGGTGGGGATCATGCCGCCACCGATGAAACCCTGCAGCGCGCGCCACAGGATCATGCTGTTGATCGAGGAAGACAGGCCGCACATGACGCTGGCGAAAGTGAAACCGGCGGCGGCGACGGTGAAGAGCGTGCGCGTGCCGAGCGCGCGCGACAGATAGCCCGACAGCGGGATCGCGATGACCTCCGCGATCAGATACGAGGTTTGCACCCACGGGATCTCGTCGGCCGAAGCGGACAGGCCGGCCTGGATCTCGCTGAGCGAGGCCGAGACGATCTGGATGTCGAGGATCGCCATGAACATGCCGAAGCACATCACGACGAAACCGAGCAGCTTGCGCCGCGCGGCAAGAGATTCCGCGCTTCCGGCACCGCCTGTCGGGGAACGTGCGGCAACCGGAAGCGCGTCGTTGGCGGTAAGCGTACTCATATTACGCTTTCGCTTACCGCCGGAGAGACTGGTCGTTCGATGCGGACTGCGTGGCGGCCGGCGCGGCATTGGCCGCGAACCAGGAGCCGCCGTCCGCGACGGAGGAATTGCTGGCCGATTTGGTGTTGACGCTCACCACCACCGACATGCCGGGCCGCAACAGCTTGCGATTGGCGACGTCGGCCGGCACCTTGATGCGCACCGGAATGCGCTGAACGATCTTAGTGAAGTTGCCGGTGGCGTTGTCGGGCGGCAGCAGCGAGAACACCGAGCCCGACGCCGGCGACATGCTGGCCACCGTGCCGTGGATATCGTGTTCCGGGAGCGCATCGACGCTGACATCGACCGGCTGGCCGGGCCGCAACCGCGTCAACTGCGTTTCCTTGAAGTTGGCGTCGACATAAACGTCGTCGAGCGGCACCAGGCTGGCGAAGCGCTGGCCGGTCTGCATGAAGTCGCCGGTCTTGGCGGCGCGGTTGCCGATGACGCCGTCGATCGGCGCGCGGATTTCGGTGAAGGACAGATCGCGCTCGGCCTTGGCCTGCGCGGTCTTGAGTTCGTCGAGCGTGCGCGAGGCCTCTAACTGCTGCGCCTTGAGCACATCGACATTGGCGTTGGCGGCGACGATTTGCGCCTTGGCGGAGACGACCGCGGCGCTGGTCTGATCGCGGTTGGACTGCGCCTGCTCCAGGGTCTGCTGGCTGGCGAAGGCATTGCCGGCGAGTTTCTGCTGACGCGCCAGTTCGAGCTCGGCGCGCTTGGCCTGCGCTTCGGCCGACAGCAGTTGCGCCTGTGCCTGCGTCACCATCGCCTGCTGAGCGTCGATCTGGCGACCGATGCGATCGACGGTGGCCTCCTGCGTCGCCACCTTGTCACGGGCGGCATTGACCGCGAGACGGTAATCGCCGTCGTCGATGCGGGCGATCACGTCGCCCGCGTGAACGTAGCTGTTGTCACCGACGGCGATGGAAGAAACGTAACCGGACACTTTGGCGGCAAGGGTGGTCGAATCGGCGCGCACGTAAGCGTCATCCGTCGAGACCAGGTAGCGGCCGGTGACCACGTAATTGTACCCGGCCCAGACCAGCCCCAGGGCGGCGACGGCGCCGACGCCCATCAAAGCGCGCTTGCGGTTGGCCTTGAGCACCGCGCCAAGGCCCGCTTTGGCGGCCGGCGCTTCCGGCTGCGCCGCCTTGGCGTCCGTTTCGGCGGTGACGGCCGGCTGTTCCGCGACCTCGCCCGCCTGAATGGCCGGGGCGGCCTGATCCGGGGCGACGACGCTCAGTCGGGACCCGTCGGAACTCTTGGCGCGCTGCAACATGGAATGGCTCCAACTGACCGAACCGTTCGGTCAACGATGCAAATACGCCGGTACTGGGGAGCTGTCAATATTGACCGAACGGTTCGGTCATTGATTCTTTAGATGGATTGCGCCATATAAATTTCTGTGTGCAACGGGCGGATTCGTCGGGGGACAAGCCGTCCGGTGCCAGGCAAAGGACTGACGTGACGATAGAATTCGTCTCGGGGAGATTGGTAATGAGTGAAATCCAGGCGGACAGCCTGCTGGAGCGGCCGAGCGACAACGCTGATGACAGCGCCAAGCGGCGCCAGATTCTGGACGGCGCCCGCAAGGTATTCCTCGACCGCGGCTTCGACGCCGCCAGCATGATGGACATCGCCAAGGCGGCCGGCGTGTCCAAGGGCACTCTGTACGTCTACTTCAAGGACAAGGACGACCTGTTCGACGGCATGGTGCGCGGCGAATGCGTCATGCAGCTCGACGGCGTCTTCGACTTCGACCCCAACGACCATGACGTCGAGGCGGTGCTGCTCCGCCGCGGCAAGGCCTTCGTCAAGGCGCTCGGCAATCCGCAGCGCCTGTCGTCCTGGCGCACCGTGATCGCGGTCGCCGAGCGCATGCCGGAAGTCGGCCGCAAGCTCTACGAATCCGGCCCTGCCCGCGGCGTCGCCAGCCTCGCCGCCTATCTCAAGGCGCAGACCGACGCCGGCATCCTCGCCATCGACGACCACGAGATCGCGGCGGCGCAGTTCATCGAGACCTGCCACGCCACCATGCTCAAGCCGATGCTGTTCAACTTCGGCCCGCCGCCGACCGAGGAACGCATCGCCTATGTCGTCGGCATTGCCGTTCGCACTTTCATGGCCGCGTACAAGGTCCGTTAATCATACCGCGCCGATTTGCTGATCCGCGGGCCCGGCCGCCGTGTTAGAAAGAGGCATGGCCAAGGCATCGATCATCGCCGCGCTCGCCGCCGTTGCTTTGACGGCCGCGCCGGCGCTCGCCGACATTTATCCGATCTCGGGAAGCTGGGGCGTCAGCGCCTCGACCGAGAAAGGCCCGATCGATTGCGCCCGGCTGCGCGTCATCTCGTTCAGCGGCAATCAGCGCACCGACAGCAACAGCGGCGTTCCAGCCTACCGCAACAAATCGGTGCAGCGCGGCGGCGCGTCGGAATATCGCGTCGTCGATGTCTTCACCACCGGCCAGATCAGCAGCGCGCAGGCGCGCTACACGCTGAAACTCATCGACGCCGATCGCGTCGAGATGAACCAGCAGCCGGGCGGGCGAGTGATGCTGAGGAAGTGTAAGTAGCTCAGCCCGTCGTCCCGGCCGAGCGTCAGCGAGAGCCGGGACCCATAACCACAGATCTTTCGAGAACACACGGCGTATGGGTCCCCGCCCATAGGCGTTCTGAAAGAACGCCGTCCTTTGGACGGCTATGCGCGGGGACGACGTTGGCTTTCGCCCGGGACGACGAATTCAATTCCTTGCGATAATCTCGTGCTCGTCGCGATACACCGCCATCGCCGGCGCCAGGCAACCCGCCTTGCGGCGCGCGAGGAATGTCGGCCGGCGGCGCTTGTGGGCGCTGTGCCGGCGGCGGCGCGGACGCACCTTCGCCGCCCTCACCTCGCCGATGCGGCGCCAGCCATCCTTGGTGTCGTTGACGATCATCGGCAGGC
>JAHCKF010000085.1 GCA_026125925.1 Pseudolabrys sp. | reverse complement strand
ACCTGATCGAGCCGCGCCCCGACCTCGACGTCCTGATGGTCGCGCCGAAGGGCCCGGGCCACACCGTGCGCTCGGAATACGCCCGCGGCGCCGGCGTGCCGTGCCTCATCGCGATCCACAAGGACGCGTCCGGCAACGCCCATGACCTCGGCCTGTCCTACGCCTCGGCGATCGGCGGCGGTCGCGCCGGCATCATCGAAACCTCGTTCAAGGAAGAGTGCGAAACCGACCTGTTCGGCGAGCAGGCTGTGCTGTGCGGCGGCGTCGTCGAACTGATGAAGGCCGGCTACGAGACCTTGTGCGAAGCCGGCTACGCGCCGGAGATGGCCTACTTCGAGTGCATCCACGAAATGAAGCTGATCGTGGACCTGATCTACGAAGGCGGCATCGCCAACATGAACTACTCGGTGTCGAACACCGCCGAATACGGCGAATACGTCACCGGCCCGCGCATCATCACCGCGGAAACCAAAGCCGAGATGAAGCGCGTGCTCAACGACATCCAGTCCGGCCGCTTCACCCGCGACTGGATGCTGGAGAACAAGGTCAACCAGACCTCGTTCAAGGCGACCCGCGCCAAGCTCGCCGAGCACGGCGCCGAAGTCGTTGGCGCCAAGCTGCGCGAGATGATGCCGTGGATTCGCGAGCGCGCCATGGTGGACAAATCTAAGAACTGAGAGAGCAAGAACTAGGCTCTCTGGCTAATCGGATCGATCAAGGCCCGCGTATAGCGCGGGCCTTTTTCTTGTAGCCCGGATGCAGCCAACGGGCCGGCGCAAGGCGCCGCCCGATGACGGGCTCCGCGAAATCCGGGGTGGCCTTTCCGTATCCCCGGGTAACGCTTCGCTTCCCCCGGGCTACGAAGCTTTTACTTCTGGATCTGCTGCGCCAGCCATCGCGCCACTTGATCGGGCGAGGTGCCGGTGTTGGCGCGCAGGTTGGCCTCGCGCATGGTTTCGACGTCGATCTTGCCGATCAGCGGCTTAAGCGCGTCGATGAACTTGGCGTCGTTGGCGCGGTCCGGCGATACCAGCAAAATCGCATCATAGGGCGGC
This sequence comes from Pseudolabrys sp., assembly GCA_026125925.1. The sequence goes on along the minus strand of JAHCKF010000085.1, from coordinate 9,658 downwards.
AACGACTGCTTCGGATCCTCGAGCACGACCAGGTCGTATTTGGCAATCAGCCCGTCGCTCGAGAAGGCAGAGACGACATCGACGTCGCCATTGGCGGCGGCCGGGTACATGAACTGCGCCTGCATCTGCCGCTGCGAGGCGAAATTCAGCCCGTAGGCCGCTTTGACCGCGCGCCACTCGGGCCGGGCGAAGAATTCGTAATCGCCCGCGATCGTCATCTGCGGTGCATGGCGGGCGAGGTCGGCAATGGTGCGGATGCCGAGCTCCTCGGCCCGCTTGCGCGACATCGCCAGCGCGTAGGCGTTCTCGAAGCCGAGGCCGCCGACCATGGTGATGCCGTGCTTCTCCTTGGCCCAGGCGCCGACTTCCGCCATCACCTCGCTGCGCGACTTGACGTCCTTGCGCCCCATCAGGTTCGCCCAGATCGTGCCGGTGTATTCGACATAGGCGTCGATCTCGTTGTTGGCCAGCGCGTTGAAGATGACGGTCGAGCCGAGACCTTCGCGCGTCGCTGCCGACATGCCGGCCGCATCGACGCGCTGCTCCATCAGCGCCGCCAGGATGTATTGCTCGGCGAAGGTTTTGGCGCCGATCGAATAGCTCGACTGGACGCGGGCAAAATGCGGCGCCAGCGCCGCCAGCACGATCAGCGCCACGCCGCCGGCGCCGAGCCCGAAGACGCGGTGGTTGCGCCGCGCCACGCCCAATTCCATGGCAGCGAGACAGCGGTCGACGAGCAGGGCGAGCCCGGCCGCGGCGAAGCAGCCGAACAGCACGAACACCCAGTTTTGCGTCTGCAAGCCGGCGAAGATGTAATTGCCGAGGCTGGTCTGGCCGATCGGCGTCGACAAGGTCGCGGTGCCGATCACCCAGACGGTCGCCGTGCGGATTCCCGCCATCACCACCGGCATGGCGATCGGCAGATCGATCAGCCAGAATGTCTTGCGCCGCGTCAGGCCGAGCGCGCGGGCGGCGTCATGCACGCCTTCCTCGACGCCGGACAGACCAGTGATCGAATTGCGCAGGATCGGCAACATCGAATAGAGCGCCAGCGCCAGCACCGACGGCAGGAAGCCGAGCGCGGAGAAGCCGAAGCCGAGCGTCTTCTCGGTCAATGTCGAGAGCGCCAGCAGCAGCGGATAGAACAATGTCAGCAGCGCGAGGCCGGGTACGGTCTGGATCGTGCTGGCGATGCCGAGCAGCACCGAGCGAAGCCGGGGGCGACGCAATGCGTAAACCGCGAGCGGCAGACTGACGCCGAGGCCGAGCGCCATCGCCACCATGCTGACCAGAACATGGCTGCCGAGATAGTCCGGCAGGCGCGCGAGCGCTTCAGAAAATCGTAAGCCCAGCATCTGCGGTCATCGTGCGACGATAAGTCCGGTACCGCAACCCGTTAAATGCCGTGAGAGGAAAAAATCTCTGAGCCGTCGATGCGGATTTCGCTGATTATTCGCGTCTTTTCGCCATCGGTTGCAATTTTCCTGACTTCGCGCGGGTCTTCCTGCCGTTCGCGGGCCATGCCACACTGACAGAAGCCAGGGGAGGCCGACATGTCAGACCGCATGGAAATGGAAAGTCTCGTCCGCGCGCTGTATGCCGCGCGCGTTGGCAATGACATCGCGACCGTCGAACGTATGTTCGCCGATGACGCCCGGTTCGAAATTCTCGGCAGCAATCCCGCCGCGGTGAAGACAACCGGCAAGCGCAACATCGTCGCGGCCGCGGAAGCCCTGATGAAGACCTTCGTCATGGACGATCTGGAGATTCTCGCTCTGCTGATCGACGGCAATCGCGCCGCGGTGCACTGGCGCGTGGCGATCAAGCCGGCGGGAAGCGGCGTGCCGGTGACCGCGGACATGATCGACATCGTCACCATCGAGAACGGCCTGGTCACGGCGCTGACCGAGATCTGCGATTCCGCGCTCGCCATGCAGGTGGCCGGACCTGCACCCCGGTTGCAGATGGCCTGATCGCGCCGCGCACGGGCAGCCGGCCGAGGCTGCGCCGCCAACGGTGACGTTGGAGGGCGGCGTGCCGCGGCATTGCAATGTGCGCCTGAGCCGCTAGTTTGCGCCCGGACCGGACAATCTGGGAGCTAACGACGGCGATGGCGGCAATGGCGGCGGTGACAGCGGCAACGAGCGGCGCGGCGGTGGCCCTGAACGCGGTCGATGTGGCCTTCCGTCTGGCCGACGGCGGTACGTTCCGGGCGGTCAGCAACGCGACCCTCAACGTCGCCGACGGCGAATTCGTCTCCATCGTCGGGCCGACCGGCTGCGGCAAGTCCACGCTGCTCAACATCGCCGCGGGCCTGCTGCCGCCGGCCGCGGGCACGGTCGATATCTTCGGCCAGCCGCTGTCCGATCTCAATCGCCAGGCCGGCTACCTGTTTCAGGCCGATGCCTTGTTTCCGTGGAAGACGGCACTGGAGAATGTCGCCATCGGCCTGGACATCGTCGGCGTGCCGCAGGGCGAGGCGCGCGCGCGCGCCAAGGACTGGCTCGGCAAGGTCGGGCTGGGCGCTTTCGGCGACCGTTATCCGCACATGCTGTCCGGCGGCCAGCGCAAGCGCGTCGGCCTTGCCCAGGTGCTCATTCGCGATCCGAAAATCCTGCTGATGGACGAGCCGTTCGGTCCGCTCGATGCGCAGACCCGGCAGATCATGGGCAACCTGCTGCTCGAACTATGGAGCGCCGACCGCAAGGCGGTGCTGTTCGTCACCCACGACCTCGAGGAGGCGATCGCCTTGTCCGACCGCGTCGTCATCATGTCGGCGGGGCCGGCCTCGCGCATCATCGGCGACTGGCGGGTGACGCTGCCGCGGCCGCGCGACATTTCCGAGGTCAAACTCAGTCCGGAATTCCACGACCTGCACCGCGACATCTGGCACATGCTCAAGGAAGAAGTCGTCAAGGGCTACGCCCAGGCGGAGGGCCGGTGATGTCCCGTGTGACGCTGCTCACGCTCCAAGTCGCCGTCGCGGTGGTGTTCTTCGCCGTCTGGTACGTGCTGACGACTTACCCGATCTTCGGCGTCGTGATTTTGCCGCCGTTCTTCTTCTCCAATCCGGTCGACGTGTTGAAGCAGATCGTCGCCTGGTTCGTCTCCGGCGTGATCTGGAAGCATCTGTGGGTCACCTTGCTCGAATCGATGCTGGCTTTCGTCATCGGCTCGATCGGCGGCGTGCTGGTCGGCTTCTGGTTCGCGCGTCAGCCGCGCACGGCGGCGGTGTTCGACCCCTATGTGAAGATGGCCAACGCGCTGCCCCGCGTCGTGCTGGCGCCGATCTTCACCTTGTGGCTCGGCCTCGGCATCTGGTCCAAGGTCGCGCTCGGGGTGACGCTGGTGTTCTTCATCGTGTTCTTCAACGTCTATCAGGGCGTCAAGGAAGTCTCGCCGACCGTGCTCGCCAATGCCCGCATGCTCGGCATGACCGAGCGGCAGCTGATGCGTCACGTCTACTGGCCCTCCGCCTTGTCCTGGATGTTCTCCTCGCTGCATACCTCGGTCGGCTTCGCCGTGGTGGGCGCGGTGGTGGGCGAGTATCTCGGCTCGGCGGCCGGCCTCGGCTACCTGATCCAGCAGGCTGAGGGCATCTTCGACGTCGCCGGCGTGTTCGCCGGCATGTTCGTGCTGGCGGCCTTTGTCATCGTGATCGACATGCTGGTCACCGTGGTCGAGAAGCGGCTGCTGATCTGGCGCCCCGCGACCGCCGACCAGCGGCCATAAGCGCGACCCAAAAAGTGGGTACCGGTTTCCGGACCGGTCGCGCGCAATTCAGGATAACGCGGCGCTGGTCACGCCCGCGCGCCTGTTTTATCGTTTGCCTAAACTGGCCGCCTCAAGGCGGCGAAATTGGGAGGTTTGTCATGCAGTCTTTGTTCCGGCGGCTCACGGTGGCGGCCGCGGCGCTGGTCGTCTCGGCCGGTCTGACGGCGGGCGCGGCGCTCGCGCAGTCGAAGGTCACGCTGGCGATCGGCGGCGCGTCGTGCCTGTGCTACCTGCCGACCATGCTGGCCCACCAGCTCGGCGAGTACAAAAAAGCCGGCGTCGACGTCGAGGTCGTCCAGTTCAAGGGCGGCTCGGAGGCGCTCAAGGCGGTGATGGGCGGCTCGGCCGACGTGGTGTCGGGCTATTTCGACCACTGCGTCAATCTCGCCGCCAAGGGCCAGCACCTGCAGGCCTTCGTGGTCTATGACCGCTATCCGGGCTTCGCGCTCGTCGTGTCGCCGAAGGCGAACGACAAGGTGAAGTCGGTGAAGGACTTGAAGGACAAGAAGATCGGCGTCTCGGCGCCGGGCTCCTCGACCGACTTCTTCCTGAAATACATCCTCGCCAAGAACGGCGTCGATCCGAACTCGGTCGGCGTCATCGGCGTCGGTCTCGGCGCGACCGCTATCGCGGCGATGGAGCAGGGCACCATCGACGCCGCCATCATGCTCGATCCGGCGGTGACCGTGCTCGCCGGCACCCACAAGGATCTGCGCATCCTGGTCGACACCCGCTCGCAGAAGGACACGCTGTCGGTGTTCGGCGGCGAATATCCGGGCGGCGCGCTCTACACCCGCGCGGACTGGATCGCCTCGCACGAGAAGGAAGTGCAGGGGATGACCAACGCGATCATCGCCACCTTGAAATGGATCCACAGCCACACCGCGGAAGAGATCGCCGACAAGATGCCGGCCGAACTGGTCGGCAAGGACAAGGCGCTCTACGTCGCCGCGCTCAAGGCGACGCTGTCGATGTATTCGGAGACCGGCAAGATGGACCCGAAGGGCGCGCAGGCCGTGCTCGAGGTGTTCAGCCAGTCGGTGCCGGCGATCAAGGACGCCAAGATCGACCTGTCGAAGACCTATACCAACAAATACGTCGACGCGGCCCGCTAACGCGCGATTGCGTCGTCGCTTCCGATCCGGTACGGCGGGGAAAATCCCCGCCGTATCTGTTATTGTCGGTCGTCCATGAATCTCCTCTCCATCCAGTCCCACGTCGTCTACGGCCATGTCGGCAATTCCGCCGCCGTCTTTCCGCTGCAGCGGATCGGCGTCGAGGTCTGGCCGGTGCACACCGTGCAGTTCTCCAATCATCCCGGCTATGGCGACTACGAGGGGCAGATATTCGACGCCCATCTGATCCGCGACCTCGTCGAGGGCATCCAGGCCCGCAACGTGCTCGGCGAATGCGACGGCGTGATCTCCGGCTATATCGGCCTGCCCGAGACCGGCGCGGCGATCCTCGACGCCGTCGCGCTGGTGAAGTCGGCCAACCCGGCGGCGGCCTATTGCTGCGACCCGGTGATCGGCGATGCCGACGGCGGCGTCTATGTGCGCGAGGGCGTGCCGGATTTCATCAGGACGCAGGCCGTGCCGGCCGCCGACATCATGACGCCGAACCAGTTCGAGCTGGAATATCTGACCGGCAAGGAGACCCACACGCTGGCGCAGGCCTATTCGGCGATCGACGCGCTGCACGAGGCGGGGCCGCGCACCGTGCTGGTCACCTCGGTGCACATCGACGACACCCCGGCGGACTGCGTCGACCTGCTGGTGTCGGACGAGCTCGGCCGTTTCCGGCTGCGCACGCCGCTGCTGCCGCTCAAGGTCAACGGCGCCGGCGACCTCATCGCTGCCTTGTTCTTCGCGCATTATCTGCGCGACGGCTCGGCCGGCGAGGCGCTGTCGGCGGCCGCGTCCTCGGTCTATGGCGTGCTGACGCGGATGACGGAGACCGGCCAGCGCGAGATGCCGCTGGTCGCCTGCCAGAACGAGTTCGTCAAGCCGAGCGAGACGTTCAAGGTCAAGGCGCTCGGCCTGCCCGGCGCGCGCAAACCACTCTGACCCCGCCAACATCACGGTCCGGCATGCAACGACGGTTTCTCACGCTCGATGTCTTCACCTCGCGCCGGTTGACCGGCAATCCGCTTGCCGTCGTGCTGGACGCGCAGGAGCTCGAACCCGGCGCGATGCAGGCGCTGGCGCGCGAGTTCAATTTGCCGGAAACCGTTTTCGTGCTGCCGCCGGACAATCCGGCGCATCGCGCGCGGCTGCGGATCTTCACGCCGGCGACCGAGCTGCCGTTCGCCGGCCATCCGACCGTCGGCACCGCGGTGGCGCTGGCGCGGATCGCCGGCGGCGGTGAGCCGCAGGCTTTCGTGCTCGAGGAAAATATCGGCCCGGTCGCCTGCACCGCGCAGCTGCGCCAGGGCGACGCCGGCTATGCGGTGTTCGCGCTGCCGCAGCTGCCGGCGCGGGTGGGCGATCTCGCCGCCGCCGCCGACATCGCCGCTGCATTGTCGCTCGACGCGGCGGACATCGACACCGCGCGCTTTGCGCCGGCGTGCTGGTCGGCCGGCGTCGACTTTCCGCTGGTCGGCGTGACGAGCCGCGACGCGGTGCGGCGCGCGCGGCCGGACCTTGCGCGCTTCGCCGCCGTGTTCGGCGCGCGCGGCCCGGCCAAGGCCTTCCTGTTCTGCGAGGACACCGAGAACCCGGCCCACACCATCTATGCCCGCATGTTCGCGCCCGGGCTCGGCGTGGCCGAGGATCCCGCGACCGGCAGCGCGGCGGCGGCTTTCGCCGGCCTCTGGGTGGCGCAGGCGAGGCCCGCCGACGGCAGCCACAGCCTGACGATCGAGCAGGGCTACGACATGGGCCGGCCGAGCCTGATGGCGCTGGCGGTGACGGTCGCCGGCGGCGCGCTGACCGGCGCCACCATCGGCGGCGACGCCGTGGTCGTCAGCGAAGGCAGGATCGAGGCGTGAGCGGCGGCGACAACGTCACGCGCATTCCGCGGCTGGAGATGATCTTTGCGCCGGTGCCCTGGGCCTATGCGCAGGAGCGCCGCGCCGAGATCGACGCCTCTTTCACGCGGCTCAAGGCGGCCAAGCCGGCCTTGTGGAACGGCCGCATCCTGCTGCTGCATCACTACGAGATCGTCGACGACCTGTTCCGCGGCATGTTCCTCGAGGCCGACTATGCGGGCCTGCGCTACTGGATCGGGCAGGGCCAGCCGCCCGCCGGGGTGTGGGACTGCTTTGCCGCCGCCGCGATCCGCGGCAGCGACGGCGGCTGGCTGCTCGGCGTCATGGGTGGCCACACCGCCAATGCGGGCCAGGCCTATTTTCCCTGCGGCACGCCCGACCCGCAGGACGTCGCCGGCGACCGCGTCGATTTCGAGCGCAGCGTCGCTCGGGAACTCGCCGAGGAAACCGGCCTCGCGGTCGCGGCGTTCGACGCCGAGCCGGGCTGGACGCTGGTGCGCACCGGCCCTTCCGTCGTCGCCGTCAAGGTGCTGCGGGCCCGCGACACCGCCGCGGCCCTGCGCGAGCGCATCCTTGCCAATCTCACGCGCCAGCGCGATCCTGAACTGGCCGATATCCGCATCGTGCGCGGGCGGGCCGACCTCGACGCCACCATGCCGCGTTTCGTGCACGTGTTCCTGAACCACCGCTGGCAGCGGGAGTGACGCCGATGAAAGCCGCCGAGATTGCCCGCCGCTTCCGCATCGACAAGCCGGACACGTTCAGGCTCGCCGATCACGACTGCGGCGGCACCGGCGGTCTCGACATCGGCAAGAAAGATGCGAAGGCGATGCTGGAGGACGGCGTCAAGACGCTGTCCGAACTGCAGGAGCGGCTGTACGCCGACGACCGCCGCGCGGTGCTGCTGATCTTTCAGGCGATGGACGCGGCCGGCAAGGACAGCGTCATCAAGCATGTGATGTCCGGCGTCAATCCGCAGGGCTGTCAGGTGTTCTCCTTCAAGGCGCCGAGCGCGGAAGAGCTCGATCACGATTTTCTCTGGCGCGTCGCCAGGCGGCTGCCGGAGCGCGGCCGCATCGGCATCTTCAACCGCTCGCATTACGAGGAGGTGCTGGTGGTGCGGGTGCACCCGGAATTCCTCGACGCGCAGAAGTTGCCGCCGACGCTTCGACGCGACGACATCTGGTCGCAGCGTTTCGAGTCGATCCGCGATTTCGAGCGCCATGTCGTCCGAAGCGGCACCTGTGTCCTGAAGTTCTTTCTCCATGTCTCGCCTGACGAGCAGCGCAAGCGCTTCCTCGACCGGCTGGAGGAACCCGAGAAGCACTGGAAGTTCTCGACCGGCGACGTCGCCGAGCGCGCGCTGTGGGACAAGTACATGGCGGCCTATGAGGACATGATCCGCGCGACCTCGCTGCCGGAGGCGCCGTGGTATGTCGTGCCGGCCGACCACAAATGGTTCACCCGTCTCGTCGTCGCGTCCGCGGTGATCGACGCGATGGAGCGCCTCGACCTGAAATTCCCGACCGTCGATGACGCCGCGCGCAAGAAGATGGCGGAGATCAGGAAAGCGCTGCTGGCGGACAAGGCATAGCCGCAAAGGCTGGGCCGTCGGCGTCGCGTCAGCCGTTCCAGACCGACAGTTCGACGCCGCCCTGGCCAGGCCACAGCATCGAGCGGAAGCCGTTGGCGGGATCGCGGACGTGATCGGTATAGGGCCGGTAGGCCTTGGCGAATTGGCGGACGTTGTCGCACATCACGATCGCGCCGCGACGCAGATGCGGCGTCAGCAGCTTGAGTGCCGGCAGCGCGAGCGGAATCCAGGTGTCGATCAGCACGAAGTCGACCGGCCCCCGCAGGCCGGCGAGTGTTTCCAGCGCGTCGCCCTCGCGCAGGTCGATGAACGCATCGAGGCCGGCTTCGGCCCAGTTGGCCCGCGCCGCCGCCGCCTTGCTCGGTTCGATCTCGGTGCCGATCACCTTGCGCATGCCGCCATCGCGCGCGGCGTTGTCGCGCAGCGCCGCCGCCAGATAGAGCGTCGAGACGCCGAACGAGGTGCCGATTTCGACCGCCAGTGTCGCGTCGAGCGCCCGGCAGAAACAGTAGGCGAGGCGTCCCTTGTCGGGGTCGATTGCCACCAGCTTGTCGCGCAGAAAGGCGGCCTCGGCCGGCGCCGTGGGATCGAGCGCCGCGCCGCCGGTGAATGGCGACAGCAGCAGGCGGGGCAGATAGTGGCGCAGGATGGCGCGAAACTGGCGCTTGTCCTCGGCATGGAGCCGGGCGAGGACGGCCTCGAGGCGGGGGTCGGCCAGCGGGCTGATTGTCATCGGCGGCGTTCCTTCGCGGTCGCGCACGCGGGTCATGCCCGGCCGGACGATCTTGATAAGGCAGTATGGCTGACCAAACTAGAGGCTCGGCCCTGGCGTCTCGCGCTTGATTTCGTGGGGTCGTATCCGCTAGAAGCGGAGGCGTTCCGGCGCGATTAAGGCGGATTTAAACGTCTTTGGCGATCGTGACCGGATGATGAGGATCGAAGGCAAAGTTCGAACGATGCACGCGGCGACCACCATCGCGACGTTCGACCCGGCGGCCAATCAGGTCATGCTGGGCGCCATCCTCATTCTGGGCTCGCTCCTTCTGCTTATCAGCCCCTGAGGGCCGGCTGGGCGTATGCGCCTGGGCACTCAGGGGAGGCACGACGAGCAACCCCATAGAGCGCCCGCAGAGGGTGCATTCGATCCGGAAGGAATAAAGCCATGACCACCCCGACAAAGTCGGACCAATCAGTGTCCGCCAAGGACCGCGTCGTCATCTTCGACACCACCTTGCGCGACGGCGAGCAATGTCCCGGCGCCACCATGACCCACGAGGAAAAGCTCGAGGTCGCCGAATTGC
>JAHCKF010000084.1 GCA_026125925.1 Pseudolabrys sp. | reverse complement strand
GGCAAGCGGCACACCGCGCTTTCTCGTACGCCGCGGCACACGGCCGGCCGACAACAGCGAGCGCGAAACGCCGCCGGACTCTCGCATGGCCGGCGGCGTAACGCTCAAGACAGTCGCAACAGGCTAACGCTTGGCGAGCAGATCGCGGATCTCCTGCAGCAGAACCTCCTGCCGCGGCGGCGCTGCCGCAGGTTTCTCTTCTTCCCTCTGCCGCAGCTTCTGGATCGCGTTGACCACGATGAACAGGATCCACGCGATGATCAGGAAGTTGATCACGATGGTCAGGAAGTTACCCCACGCCAGCACCGCGCCCTGCTTCTTGGCTTCGACGAGACTGTCCGCTGTCACCTTGCCGGACAGCGCGACGAAGTAGTTGCTGAAGTCGAGACCGCCGGTGACCGCACCGACGATCGGCATGAACAGGTCGCCGACGATCGACGACACGATCTGCCCGAAGGCGGCGCCGATGATCACGCCGACGGCGAGATCGAACGCGTTGCCCTTGATGGCGAAATCCTGGAATTTCTTCAGCATCGTATGCACCCCGTTGATGTGAGCTTGGCCGTCCCGGCGATCTTATCCCGGCTGGCCGCACGGCAACCCGGGCCATTCCCGGCGCCCGTTCGGAGCCCCGTTAAGGCCATGGCGATTCAGGAGAATTTTGCCCAGCCGTACAGTGGACAAAGCGGCGGATACTATGATGACCTGCCTGGGGATGGGTGCCGGGCGGACCTTGCGCCGCTGAATGGGGACCCGGAGGGGACGACATGCTGCAAGGCTGGGCCGTCGTAGCCGTCGCGCTCGCCTACATCGGGCTGTTGTTCGTCATCGCGAGCTACGGCGATCGCGTTCGCCAGCTCGGCCGCGACGGCCGCTCGCGGCTGATGATCTATCCGCTGTGCCTGGCGATCTACTGCACGTCGTGGACATTCTTCGGATCGGTCGGTCTGGCCTCGCGCACCGGCCTCGACTTCCTCACCATCTACATCGGCCCGGTGCTGATGATCGGGCTCGGTGCGCCCCTGATCATGCGGATCGTGCGGCTCGCCAAGGCGCAGAACATCACCTCGATCGCCGACTTCATCGCCGCGCGCTACGGCAAGGGCCAGGCGGTGGCCGCGACCGTCGCGCTGATCGCGATCGTCGGCTGCATTCCCTATATCGCCCTGCAACTGAAGGCGGTGTCGGCGTCGCTCGGCACCATCCTCGCCCACGTCGCCACCAACACCGGCACGGCGCAGCCGCTGCTGGGCGACATCGCGCTGTTCGTGGCGCTGTCGATGGCGGCCTTCGCGGTCCTGTTCGGGACCCGGCACATCGACGCGACCGAGCACCAGGACGGGCTGATGCTGGCGATCGCGGCCGAATCGCTCGTCAAGCTGTTCGCATTCCTCGCGGTCGGCGTGTTCGTCACTTTCTGGATGTTCGACGGCCCGATTGCGCTGTTCAGGCAGGCGATGGAGCATCCCGCGACCGCGGCCGTTCTGAATCGGGAATCGCAGTACGGCTCGCTGATCGCGATGACGCTGCTGTCCTTCGTCGCCATCGTTCTGCTGCCGCGCCAGTTTCACGTCACCGTGGTGGAGAACAACAGCGAGTCTGAAATCAGGCGCGCCATCTGGCTGTTCCCGATCTACCTCGTGCTCATCAACCTGTTCGTGCTGCCGATCGCAATGGCGGGCCTCCTGACCTTTCCGTCCGGCGGCACCGACAGCGACATGTTCGTGCTCGCGCTGCCGCTGGTGGCGCGCTCGGACTTCTTCACCCTGCTCGCGTTCATCGGCGGCCTTTCGGCTGCGACCGCGATGGTGATCGTCGAGACCGTGGCGCTGGCTATCATGGTCTCCAACGACCTCGTGGTCCCCTGGGTGCTCAAGCGCCGCGAGGCGCTGCTTTCCGGCAAGGGCCACGTCGGCGAGCTGCTGCTCAAGGTCCGGCGCGGGGCGATCTTCGTCATCCTGCTGCTGGCCTATCTCTATTACCGCCTCGCCGGCGATGCGCAGCTCGCCGCCATCGGCCTGCTCGCCTTCGCAGCGGTCGCGCAGCTCGCCCCCGCCTTCTTCGGCGGCCTGATCTGGCGGCGCGGCACCGCGCGCGGCGCCATCGCCGGCATGACGCTCGGCATCTTCGCCTGGGGCTACACACTGCTGCTGCCGAGCGTCGCCGACATCGGCTTCGTCGGCGCGCACGTCCTGAGCGAGGGCCCGTTCGGAATCGCCATGCTGCGGCCCCAGGCACTGTTCGGTGTCGAATTACAGCCGCTGGTGCATGGCGTCACGTGGTCGCTGGCGCTCAACATCCTCGGCTACATCGGCTTCTCGCTAATGCGCGCGCCGACCCCGATCGAGCGGATGCAGGCCGACATTTTCGTACCGACGAGTCTGGCGCCGATGGCGCCGACGTTCCGGCTCTGGCGCTCGTCGGTCACGGTGGAAGAACTGACGTCGACGGTCGCGCGCTATCTCGGCGAGGAACGCACACGTACCGCATTCCAGAGCTTCGCCTCGGCGCGCCGCATCAGCCTCGATCCGCAAGCCGAGGCCGATTTCGAACTGATCCGCTTCGCCGAGCATCAGCTCGCCTCGGCCATCGGTGCCGCGTCGTCGCGGCTCGTCCTGTCGCTGCTGTTGCGCAAGCGCACGGTCTCGACCAAGGCGGCGCTCAAGCTGCTCGACGACGCCAATGCCGCCATCCACTACAACCGCGAAATCCTGCAGACCGCGCTCGATCACGTGCGCCAGGGCATCGCGGTGTTCGACCGCGACCTGCAACTGATCTGCTGGAACCGCCAGTTCGGCGAAATTCTCGATCTGCCGCCGAGCCTGATCCGCGTCGGCATCGACCTCGCCGAAATCCTGCGCTTCAACCTGCGGCGCGCCGACGTCGATGCCAAGCGCACCGAGGACCTGGTGCGCGAGCAGATCGAACGCTATTTGTCCGGCAAGGATGTGTTCATGGAGCGCTTCGCCGAGGGCTCCATGGTCATCGAGGTGCGCGCCAACCACATGCCGGACGGCGGCATCGTCACCACCTTCACCGACATCACCGCCAGCGTCGAAGCGGCCGAGGCGCTGGAGCGCGCCAACGAAACGCTGGAGCGCCGCGTGCGTGAGCGCACCGAGGAGCTCGAGGCGCTCAACGCCGAGCTCGCCCACGCCAAGGGCGAAGCCGACGCCGCCAATATCTCCAAAACAAAGTTTCTCGCCGCTGCCAGCCACGACATCCTGCAGCCGCTCAACGCGGCGCGACTCTACGTCACCAGCCTGATCGAGCGCGGCGCCCATGACGACCGCAAGCTCGCCGACAACATCGATGCCTCGCTCGAAGCGGTCGAGGAAATCTTCAGCGCGCTGCTCGACATGTCGCGGCTCGACACTGGCTCGATGCGGCCGGAATATTCATCGTTCCGCATCGACGATGTGATGCGGCAGATCGAACTGGAATTCGCGCCGCTCGCCGCCGCCCGGGGCATCGAACTCAAATATGTGCCCTGCTCGCTGGTGGTGCGGTCGGACCGGCGGCTGCTGCGCCGCATGGTGCAGAACCTCGTCTCCAACGCCATCAAATACACGCCGGCGGGCAAGGTGCTGATCGGCTGCCGCCGCCGCGGCCATGAACTGCGCATCGATGTCTACGACACCGGCGTCGGCATCCCGGCCTCGAAACGCCGCGATATCTTCATCGAATTCCACCGCCTCGATCAGGGAGCCAAGATCGCGCGCGGCCTCGGTCTCGGTCTGTCGATCGTCGAACGCATCGGCCGCATCCTGGCGCTCGCCGTCGATGTCGACGGTACGCGCGGCGGCGGTTCGCACTTCGCCGTCACGGTGCCGCGCTCGAGCGCCAAGCCGGTCGAACTGCCGGCCCGCGATCAGAACCGCGCCGATCCCGGCCAACTCGCCGGCACCACGGCGATCTGCATCGACAACGAGCCCGCCGTGCTCGACGGCATGGAGATCCTGTTGCGCGGCTGGGGTTGCGACGTGCTCAAGGCGCCGGACCTCGAGCAGGCGCTGACCGCCGTGGCGGCGAGCGCGACGCCGCCCAACGGCCTCCTGGTCGATTATCATCTCGACCACGGCAACGGCATCGACGCCATCATCGCGCTGCGCCGGCAGTGCGGCCCGCTGCCGGCGATTCTCATCACCGCCGATCGTTCGCCGGCCGTGCGCGAACGCGCCCGCGCCGAAGACATCCAACTTTTGAACAAGCCGCTGAAGCCGGCCGCCCTGCGCGCGCTCTTGGCACAATGGCGGGTGCTGCGCGTCGCAGCGGCGGAGTAAGGCTTTTTGCTTATCCCTCCCCGTCTTCGGGGAGGGTGGCTGCGAGCGTCAGCGAGCAGACGGGTGGGGTTTCGCGAAACACGGATGGGATAACCCCACCCCCGGCGCTCCGCGCCGGACCCTCCCCTTTCAGGGGAGGGATAAAGAAGCATCACCCCTCGAGCCCGGCACCCTGCGACCACTGGCCCGATTCGATCTTGGCGGCGGCGATCACCGCCTGGGTGCGGCTTTCGACGCCGAGCTTCTGCAGGATCGCCGAGACATGCGCCTTCACCGTCGCTTCAGAAACACCAAGCTGATAGGCGATCTGCTTGTTGAGCAGCCCTTCCGACAGCATCATCAGGACGCGGACCTGCTGCGGCGTCAGTGTCGCCATGCGCGCCATCAGTGCTGCGGTCTCGGCATCCGAGCCGGCGGACAGATCGACGTCGTGCGGCGTCCAGACGCCCCCCTTGAGGATGCCGGAAATGGCCGTGCGCATGTCCTCGACCGACAAGGTCTTGGGGATGAAGCCGGAGGCGCCGAGCTCCATGCAGCGGCGGATCGCCGCCGGATCGTCATTGGCCGACACCACGATCACCGGCACGGCCGGGTACTGGGCACGGATATACATCAGACCGGAGAAGCCGCGCGCCCCGGGCATGCTGAGGTCGAGCATCACGAGGTCGGTGTCGCCGCCCTTGTCGAGCAGCGAAACCACGTCGTCGAACGTTCCGGCCTCCTGAATATCGGCCCCTTCCAGAAGACCGACCACCGCCTCGCGCAGCGCGCCGCGGAACAGCGGGTGGTCGTCGGCAATCAACAGCCGATATTGCACATCAGCATTCAACGCGCGTTTCCTTCGACTTGTCTCGATAGTGATCGGCGCCAGCGCCGTGCCCCAGCAACAGCGACATTGCACCGCTCGCCGGCGATCGCAATCGCGTTCGTGCCCTGCGACACAGTACTACGACTAACTTAGTCGCTCCCGGGTGGGAACGCCGCGATGAGGGCTGGGGAGCGATTATCGTGCACCGCAGCAAAAGCTCGATGCCGCAGCGCGGCAAGACTTTGACTTTGCACAACCGAGATTTCCGTTGGAAAAGCAGTGCTTTCGGGGGTCGTCTAATCCCAAAGTCTATAATGTTGCTGCTCAAGGAAATGTTACGATTTCGTTATCTAGAGCGACCCGGCAGCAAGACCGGGCGCCGTGCGGCGGCCGGGGGGACGCCAATCCTAATCTAAGTACATCCCCAGCGCCAAAACCGGCCTCGCCGCCAGCGGGCTCGTAGCTTGAGAAGTCACGGGCTCAAAGTGCGTGCCGTGACGAGACGCAACAAACGATGGCTCCGTCCGGAGCCATCAGAAAGGGGAGACAACAATGGCACCCAATAACGAAGCCGACCGCATTGAGGGACATTGGTCCAAGACCAGGAATCTGACGTTCGTCATCCTGGGCTTGTGGTTCGTGTTCGCATTCGTTCTGCCCTGGTACACGAAGGCGCTCAACGCCTACACGTTCATGGGCTTTCCGCTCGGATTCTACTTCATCGCCCAAGGTTCGTTGATCGCATTCGTGGTCATGATTTTCGTCCAGAACTGGTTCCAGGACAAAATCGACGACGAATTCGGTTTCCACGAAGACCAATAAACAGGAAGGGCATCGAACATGTTTCGTTTGCAAGGAAGATTGGTCGATAACCTTCCCAAGGTTTACGGCCTCTACACCGGCGGTTTCATCATCTTCATCGCCCTGATGGCGATCCTCGACAAGATGGGTGTCAGCGCCGCCACGATCGGCGTTCTTTTTGTCGCCTTTACGATCTGCATCTACGCCTTGATCGGCTGGCTCTCGCGTACCATGGAGCTGGGCGCCTATTACGTGGCCGGACGCGAAGTGCCTGCGGTGTACAACGGCATGGCGACGGCGGCCGACTGGATGTCGGGCGCCTCGTTCGTCGCGCTTGCCGGCGGCATCTATTTCGGCGGTTACGGTTACATGGCCTTCATCGTCGGCTGGACCGGCGGCTATGTGCTCGTCAACGCGCTGATGGCGCCGTATCTGCGCAAGTTCGGCTGCTACACCGTGCCGGATTTCATCGGCACCCGCTACGGCGGCAATTTCGCCCGGCTTTGCGCGGTGATCATTCTCGTCGTCGCATCCTTCACCTACGTGACGGCGCAGATCGACGCGTCGGGTACCATCGCGGCGCGCGCGCTGAACATCAGCTATGAAACGGGCGTCTGGTTCGGCCTCGCGGCCATCCTGATGTGCTCGATGCTGGGCGGCATGCGGGCGGTGACCTGGACCCAGGTGGCGCAGTACATCGTGCTGATCATCGCCTACCTGGTGCCGATCATCTGGATGTCGAACCGTCAGGGCTTCGGCATCATCCCGCACTTCTCGTATGGCGAAGCGATCCTGCGCATTCAGGAACTCGAGCCGCTCGTGAAGCTCGGCACCAAGGCAACGGAGACCTTTGCCGGCCGCTCCATCCTCACCGTGCCGCAAATGGCTACGGGAGCGCCGCTGGAAAGCTGGAAGTTCGCGACGCTCGCCCTCTGCATGATGGCCGGCACCGCGTCGCTTCCGCACATCCTGATGCGCTACTTCACGACGCCGTCCGTCCGGTCGGCGCGTAAATCGGTGGCATGGTCGCTGTTCTTCATCTTCCTGCTGTACTTCTCGGCGCCCTGCCTTGCCACGCTGACCAAGCTCCAGCTCCTCGATCCGAACCTCCCGACGGCCATTATCGGCAAGCCGTTCGCGGAAGTGGCGAACCTCGCCTGGATCAAGAACTGGGCGAGCGTCGGCATGGTGGCGATCTCGGACAGCAACAAAGACGGCATCCTGCAGATCAACGAGTTCTTCATGCGTCCGGACGTCGTCGTTCTGGCTACGCCTGAAATCGCCGGTCTGCCTTATGTCATCTCCGGCCTCGTCGCTGCCGGCGGTCTTGCCGCCGCCATGTCGACGGCGGACGGTCTGATCCTGGCGATCGCCAACGCGCTCAGCCACGACCTGTACTACAAGATGATCGACCCGAAGGCGGACGTGAGGTTGCGTCTCATCGTGGCCCGCGTCCTCTTGGTGATCATCGGCGTGCTGGCAGCGTTCATCGCCAGCTTGCACATCACCGGCATCCTGGGTGCGGTGGCGTGGGCGTTCTGCTTCGCGTGCTCCGGTCTGTTCTTCCCGCTCGTCCTTGGCGTGTGGTGGAAACGGGCCAACCGCCAAGGTGCGATCGCCGGCATGATCGTCGGCTTCGTCGCCGGCTCCGCCTACCTGTACTACGTGCAGAATGGCGGCGCCCCGTGGTGGGGCATCGATGGCCTGCGCTTCGGCATGATCGGCATGCCGGCCAGCCTGGTGTCGATGGTGCTCGTCAGCCTCATGACCCCGGCGCCGAGCGCGGACATCCAGAAGATGGTGGACGATACCCGTATCCCGACGGGCGGCACCATCCTCGAAGCCTCGCACTAAGGTTGTGCTTAAGAACTAACAGGGGGCGGGTGAAAGCCCGCCCCCTTCTCTTGCCGGAATGGTAGAAGTGCACATGGACACGATTTCGACCGTACCCATCTCCAGTCTTCCGATCTGGGTCGTAATCATCGATTACGTGCTCGGCATCGTCATGTGGACACTGATCGGCCGCACGGCGATGAGTTTTTTTCTACCGGAGAATTCCGATTTCTTCTTCATGAAGTTCTTTGTCAGGTCGACCAATCCGCTGATCAGGCTGTTCTCACCGATCACGCCGAGCTTCCTGCTCGACCCGCTGGTGCCGCTTTATGTGGCCTGGTTCTTCTTCATGATCCGCTTCTATTTGATGCCCTGGCTGCTCGGTTATTCCGTCCTGGGCATGCTGTCGTTCCCGCTCGAAGGCGAGATCGCGGCGCTGATCTATCACTATCTCAATTAGGGTCGCGGCCCACCGCCCGCGATCTGGCCGCGCAGGTCGGCGCTGACGGCGGCTGCGTCGATGCGCTTGCCGAACTGCTCGCGAATGTCGTTCCAGGCGAACATCGCCGAATTGGTCACGATCTCGCGGTCATAGCGCTTGAGCCGATCGGCGATCGGCGCCCAGCGCAGCACGGCCTGGGGGCTTTCGGTAAAATTCTCCGGCTTGAGAGCGGCTCGCCAATCGAGACCCTCCAGCCTTTGCGCGAAGGCGGCGACCGCGTCATCGGCGGAAAATTCGGGCGGCGCCTCCCCGGCGTTCGTGCCGATGCCCTCACGGTAAATTCGTAGCGCCAGCGCCGCACGGTCCTCGTTGCCGATCGCCTTTTCATGGGTGGCATGCGCAACGGCATAAAGCGTCAGATCCGAAAGACAGGCCGCGAAAACGTTCATTTTCGCAATGTTCAGCGATGCGATGATGTTGGCATCCTCGAACATGGCCGGATAGCGAATACCCATGCGCGCTTTGACGTAGCTGTAGAGGGTCTTCTGCGCATGGAAGGCAGCGCGGGTGGCCACGAACTCGGCCAGCGCCGCCGTGCTGTCGATCGGAGCCCGATCGCGCTTCCGAAGCAGCAAAGCCGGCAGCATCTTTGCGTATTCGCCGGCATTTTCGAGCAGTCGCGTGAGCATCGCCATGGCGGAAGCGGACCATGGCGGCCGCATCCGATCAATATGTTTTTGTTCTTACGGCCATTTTGCCGCCACAAGGGCGGCCCCCACTTTGCCCGGACGCCGGAAGCATGCCCGGAGCCGTCAGCGGCGCCGGGGCAGTCTTGTGCCGGAACAAAACGCGAGGCCGCGGTGTTTGGCCGATGCGCCAGGCGCCGCACTTGACGGATTTACAAACAGCATCTGGCACGGCTTTTGCTGAGAATTAAAGCCGGGGACGGAAGGTCGAAAGAAGGGGGCTTACTGAGAGGACCCGCGGATGATCCGCTTTGCGCGCTTTGCTTATTTCACCCTGTTCCGCGACGCCGGCTTTTTCGGCCTGGCCGCCGCTCTCCTGATGATGGCTTTCAGCTTCTCCTTGCCGATCGCCTTCGATGCCGGCGGCACCATGATGTTGCTCTTTGCCATCCTGCTGCTGCTGCGCGTTGCGCTTCTGACCGAACAGCGTTTCCAGCGCTCCGAGGCCTGGAGCGCCCTCGACGAAGACGAGAAGCCGCAGGGCCATGACGGGCTGATCTGGGCGCGCGCCGAGCTCGAAACCATGATGCTGCGTTTCGCCAAGACGGCAGCCGGCATTGCCGGGCTGCTCTACAGTTCGGCGCTCATCACCTCAGTCGCCTGAGCCGCCGTCAGCGCCGGCTGCCGATGAACTGGAAGATCACCTCGCGGCTATGCGGCGCGCGGCGGTGTTCGACCAGGTAGAGGCCCTGCCAGGTGCCGAGCGTCAGGGCGCCCTCCCTGACCGGAATATGCAGCGACACGCCGTTGAGCATCGCCTTCACATGCGCCGGCATGTCGTCGGGGCCTTCGATCGTGTGGACCCACGGCGCCGCCTCCGGCGCCAGCCGCTCCAGCGCCGATGTCAGATCGGACTGCACGTCCGGATCGGCGTTTTCCTGGATGGTCAGCGACGCCGAGGTATGGCGCAGGAAGGCGAGAAAGATGCCCTCGCCGGCTTTGGCCCTGTCGATGAAGTCGCGCGCCTCGCCGGTGATCTCGGTGAAACCGATGCCGCGCGTGTCGAGGCGCAAGGTTGCGGTGACGATGGTCTGCGTCGGAGTTTCGCTGAACGGCGACAGATGGGCGGCCATGGGAGAGGTCGAGCCTAGTTCTTCTTCGTCAGGTCTTTTTGAAACTCGGAGATCACCTCGACGAGGTGCTGCCAGGCCCGTTCCAGCGCCGCCCGCGCGCGCTCCATCTCCTCGCGGCTCGGGAATCGAAGCTTGCCATCACCGTCAGCCTGCGGCTGGTTCTGCTCCTGACCGGCTTGCGGCGGGATATCGCCCGGCGGCCGCGGCGGCTCCGGCGGCAACTGCGCCTTGGCGATTTCGTCCTTCAGCTTGCCGAGTTCCCGTTGCAGCCTGGCGATCTCGGCGTCGAGCGCGGCGCGGTCTTCAGGTACGGTCTCGCAAGCCCAGCCCACCGTGTGCGGGCTGCAGAAACTCATATGCCCGGTGACGCTGTCGAGGCGCAGGAAGCCGCCCTCGACGCGCGACAGGCTGAAGCGCCCCGCCGGCTGCGGCACAATGTCCTTGGGACCGTCCTTAGGCATCTCCGACGACGCCGGCGGCGATACCGGCAGCTGATCCTGCGCCTTCGGGGGCGCTTGCTCCTGCGCCCAGGCGCCTCCGAGCGCGGCGCAGACAATGACGGTCGCTATGGCGAGACGGGCGGATCGCATGGCCCTCATCCTTCCGGTTTTCGGCATGGCGCGGCGACTTTAGCACCCTCGTCGCGGCGCTCGACACCGCGACAACGCCGAACCTGTTGAGGAGGCTCCCGCAGCGCACGAAAGAGCCGCCGAACGCGTTCCGAAAACTGAACTTTTCCCATTCAAATCATATGCTTAAATCGACAC
>JAHCKF010000083.1 GCA_026125925.1 Pseudolabrys sp. | reverse complement strand
GTAGAAGCTGGCGCTGTCGAGGCTGACCGCGCCGGGGATGTGGCCATAGGCCTTGGCGCCCGGCGCCTTTTCCTTGCCCTCGAAGAACGAGGCTGGACGCGCGTCGATCAAGGTCGCGTTCTTGGCGGTCTCTACCTTCTTCACGTCATCGGTTTTCGACAGCAGCTTGCTGTTCAAGGTCGCGGTGAAGATCGTCGGCGACGGCTTCTTGAGGCCGTTCTCGACCGGCAAACCGGCCGCTTTCCATGCCGCCACGCCGCCATCGAGGATCGAGACATTGTTCACGCCGACCACTTTCAACGTCCAGTAGGCGCGCGCGGCCGAGCCGAAATCGGTGAAGTTGACGCCGGCCGGAACGACGACAACGTGCGTCGTCTCGTCGATGCCGAGATCGCCGATCAGCTTCTCGAGCTCGGCAACCGTCGGCAGCATGAAGGGGACGTCGTTGCGTGTCACGCGCCAGCCGGCCTTGTCGTAGTCGCTGTGCACCGCGCCGGGAATATGCGCTTCCTCATAGGTCTTGGCGCCGCCGCCATCGATGGCGGAGCGGATGTCGAGAACCAGGAGGTTCTTGTCGTTGATGTGCTCCTTGAGCCAGGCGACGCTGACCAGCGGCCGGGTCTCGGCGGCGGAGGCGCTGAAGGTGGCGCCCAGCAACATCAGGCTGCCAAGGCTGGCCGCGAGGAGCGAAGCGAAGAATTTTCTCATGATCGTGATCCGTTCGGAACAAGGCACCTGCCGGCACCGTCACATGCCCCTTGAAATAGAATATTTTTCTATGTAAAGACAGATGGTGGGCTCAAAAAAGAAAATCCTTCCAGCTGAGTTACGCTTCGTAGTTCAGCCATCCTGCCTTTTCAGGGAATGAGAGAATGGACGCCATCGACCGCAAGATCCTCGCCGTGGTCCAGGACGACGCCTCGCTGTCGGTCGCCGAAATCGGCCAGCGTGTCGGCCTGTCATCCACGCCGTGCTGGAAGCGCCTGCAACGGCTGGAGGCCGAAGGGGTCATTACCAAGCGCGTCGCGCTCATCGATCCGGAAAAGGTCGGGCTCGGCATCACCGTGTTTGTGTCGGTGGAAACGGGCGACCACTCGCAGGACTGGCTGAAGACCTTCGCCGAGGTCGTCAATGCCATGCCGGAGGTGATGGAATTCTACCGCATGGCCGGCGATGTCGACTATGTGCTGCGCGTCGTCGTGCAGGACATGCAGAGCTACGACACCTTCTACAAGAAGCTGATCGCCACCGTGCCGCTGAAGAACGTCACCTCGCGCTTCGCCATGGAACGCATCAAATCGACGACGGCGCTGCCGCTGTCCGAGCCGAAGGCAGCGCGCTAGGTCGCGCTCAAAGCCCGATGGGAGAAATGCCGCTCAGGTACAGGACGCGCCGTTGTAGTTCGGCGCGGTCTGTCGCGGGGCCATGTACATCTTGTCGGAGAGGTTGATCGACCCGGTGATGGTGTAGCCGACGATCGGCGTGTAGGCGTAGCTGGCCTCCGCCATGACGAGCTGGGTGTTGGCGACGGCGAGCGCCGTCGGCAATGTGACGGTGCCGGATTTCGCCGTGCCGTTGCGCGTC
The DNA here is from genome assembly GCA_026125925.1 of Pseudolabrys sp. The sequence goes on along the minus strand of JAHCKF010000083.1, from coordinate 9,171 downwards.
ACGCTCCACTTCACCGTGGCCTTCTTGGAGGCATCGATGGTGATGCAGGTGATCGTCATCTTCAGCTTGCTGGCGTCGTAAGGCTGCACGATCGCGCCCGACGCGTCCAGAATGTTGGTCATGTCGTTGGAGGTGATCGTCGTCACCTGCGCCGACAGGTTGGCGAGCGCGGCCGCGGTCAGGCTGACCTTGCGGTCGACGGCGACGGCGTCGGAGACTTCGACGCAGCCGAAATAGAGACCGATCATGATCGGCGCGATCAGCGCGAATTCGACCGCCGACACGCCGCGCCGGTCGCGCGCGAAGCGGCTGCGTCGCAGCCTGGCGACGAACCTCGGCAGCCGCCGGAGATGGATGCGATGGATCAGCATCCGTTGGTTCCCCCGTAAGGCTCGTTGCGGAACACCGATGTGGCGACCAGCAACCGTTTGTTGCCGTTCAGGTTCGCCAGATTGTTGCCGAGCAGCGAAACGTAGATCGGCCATTGGTAATACAGCGACACCTTGACGATGCAGCCCGGGCCGCCCGGCGTATAACCCATTTTGCTGGTATCGAGCTGGCCGTTGTTGACCGGCGACGCCGTGCTGACCGAGCTGAAGTCGCTGTAGGTCTTGACGTCGACATAGACGCCGCCTGCGCAATCGAACAGCCCGGCGATGCGATTGCACACCTGCGTCTTGAACTGGTTGGCGCTGAAGCCGCCGGTCTGCGCCTGCCCGGTCATGATCAGCCGCGCCGCATCGGCATTGGCGGCTTCCAGCGTCTGCCCGGCATAGAATACCAGCGCGGATTCGATGATGGCAAAGGTCAGCGCGAGGAACGGCGTCGCGACCAGCGCGAACTCGACGGCGGCGGCGCCCTTCTGTTCCTTGAGAAAGCGACGCCCGATGGCGCGGCGCCAGCGGCCGCAGATGTGTTTCTTGATGTTGTCGAACATTCGAGGCGTCCCGGCGCTCGCAAACTCGCCCTGCCCGATGGGTGTAGCAGAGCGACGTTGTCGATTTCTTGCGCGCAATGTCGAAAACGCCGGGGCCGCGGTTTAACGTCCGCTAACCATGACGGGGCCTTAACGCGGCCGCGCTTGGGATTTCGACTAGCGCGCCGCCGGCGCTGCGCCGCCGCCACCCGAGCCGCCGCCGCCGATCCGCGCGCCGGACTGCCCCATGATGTTGCCGAAATAGGTCATCGAGTCGCCGAGCGTCAGACGCTTTTCGCATTCGGGCGCACAACTGTAGGACTCGCGTTCGACGCCCTTGTAGACGACCACCATATCGGCGGTGGACGGCCCGGTGACCTGCACCATGGTGTCGAGGATGATCTTGCCGCTGCGGTTGAGCGCCAGCATGTTGGTGGAGCCGAACCCCTTGCCGGTCAGCACCAGGACGCCGCCGCTTTGCAGCGTCGCGTCGGCGATCAGCGGATTGCCGATGACGATGGTGGCGACATTGTCGGGCAACTGCATGATGCGGGCCTCGTCGACCGAGACCGTCACCGTTTCGGCCTGCGCCGCTCCCGCCAGCGCCGCCGCCAGCATGACGCCGGCCACCATCGCAAGCAGCCGACTGGGACGTCCGAACGCCGCCATCGCACTCTCCAACGCTACGCAATACTAAAACCCGCGGGCCATACGCGCCGGCGGGCCGAGACGGCTTCAGTTGACTGCAAATTGGTGAACGAAGTGCAAAGAGCGGGAACCGCCGCGAGTCACTGGCGGAACGGATAGAGCATCTGGGCACCGAAGCCTTCGGGGAAGTTCTTGTCGTCGACGCCATAGGCGTCCGGCAACTCGCCCTTGGGCATGTACCAGGTGCCGAACAGGATATCCCAGATCGGAAAGGTGCCGGCGAAGTTCATGTTGCCGCCGCGGTCCGGGGCGGTGTGGTGCCAGCGGTGAAACACCGGGCCGGCGAGCACGTATTTGAACGGCCCCAGCGTCCAGTTCAGGTTGGCGTGGACGAAGGCCGAGGTGAAGGTGCTGAACGGCCCGACCCACAACATGACGTTCGGCGAAATGCCGGCCAGCAGCAGCGCGGCATCGACCAGCACGGTGCCGAACAGGATGTTGATCGGGTGGAAGCGCGCCGCCGAGATCCAGTCCACCTCGGTCGAGGAGTGATGGACGGCGTGATACTTCCACATCGTGGCGCCATGATAGAAGCGGTGGAACCAATACAGCAGGAAGTCGGAGACGACGAGGAAGACGAGGCCCTGCGCCCAGTGCGGCAGCTGTGCGAGCGGGCCGAAGCCGTCGTCGAACAAGGCCATCAGCGCGTCGGCGGTGTGGATGCCGTAGATATAGGCAGCTCCGGTCACCATCAGGCCGATGCGCACGAAGCGCGCCAGCAGCGGGATGATGAACCAGTACAGGACATCGGTCACGATCTCCCGCTTCCGCCACCACACCTGTCCGGGATTGCAGGCCGACCAGTGCGTCAGAATGGCGAAGACGAGGCCCATGACGATCGTGATCGGCAGGATCTTGTAGATCACCGTTTCACCGGCAACCGAGAAAACTGAATAAATTTCGTTGAGCATGTGCGGCCCGCGCGAGGACGTCTCCGGCACCTCCGGTATCCACGTCGCGTATTAATTACTCGTGAAGGCTGTAAAATTTAGCGACGGCAGGCGGCCTCGCCGACGCCGCCGGGAAGCAGGGCAACCAACCGTCAAAGTATTGCGGCGTGAATACTTTCGGCGCTTGAGAAGGTAATATTTCAAAATTAGCAGGTTTCTTCTAACTAAACTGAACGTATTCGACAGAATAATAGAATACCACCTTTTGATATTACATTATAAATGGATTCTTAACCATGATATTCATTAGGTTACATCTGATTAACTACGTGCCAATACCGCAAAATGCCCTTGTATTTCTTAGATCACATTAAGACGGCCGCAAGACCTCCCTCGTAAGGTGCCTCCATCAGGACGGCGGCTGTCACCCGCGTTCTGGACCTGCTCAGCCCACGTGGATCTCAATGGAGCTACCGATGAAGAACCTGTTCGTGCGTTTTATGAAGGACGATTCGGGCGCGACCGCCATCGAATACGGCCTGATCGCTGCCGGCATCGCCGTCGCCATCATTTCGGTCGTCAACACGATCGGCACCAAGCTCAACACCTCGTTCAACAGCATCTCGACCCAGCTTAAATAAGCCGGGCGGCTGTGAATCTTCTAAGGGCTCCGGTGAACTCCGGGGCCCTTTGCCATTCCGGACGATCGTCTTGTCGCGATCGCGCTAACCGAACGGCAAGCAAATGAGCTGTAGCTTTGACCTGCCGCCGCAGCGCCTGGCGCAACGGTTGAATCAAAGGATGTTGAGATGACGGCGATCGACGTGATCAGGCTCGCTCTGTTCCCGGCGCTGATGGCTTTCGCCGCCTCGAGCGACCTCCTCACCATGACCATTTCCAACCGGCTGTCGCTGGCGCTGTCCGCCGGCTTCCTGGCCCTGGCGCTGGCGGCGGGCATGCCGCTCGCCACGATCGGTATGCATGTCGCCGCCGCAGCCGGCGTGCTGGTGGTCGGCTTCATCTTCTTCGCACGCGGCTGGATCGGCGGCGGCGACGCCAAACTGTTCGCCGCCACGGCCTTGTGGTTCGGCTTCGATCACCTCCTCGATTATGCGCTCTATGCGTCCATCTTCGGCGGCGCCCTCACGCTGGCCTTGTTGCAGTTCCGCAAGCTGCCGTTGCCGCAGGCGCTGACGCGGCATCCCTGGATCATGCGGCTGCACGAAGAGCGCGGCGGTATTCCTTACGGCATCGCGCTCGCCGCCGCCGCACTGATCATCTATCCGAAGACCGGATGGATGCCGGGCGCCACGCCCTGATCCTGCGCGGTGTTCGCTGACGTCGAGCGCAACCGTTTATTAACTCGACTTAGTCACCGCTCCTTAACCATGCCTTGACCTTTAGCTGGTCAAATCCATGCACGCGGCCGGTTCGGCCGCCATGTGGGTTTTGACGGCGATCCGTCCGTCTGTTTGGTGAGAGTGAGCGTATGAAAGCCGCGCGCATCGTGGTGTTGACAGTCGCCGTCGCTGCCGGTGGCGTTGCGGCGATGCTGGCCGGTCGCAGCCAGAAGCCGCCGGAAACGCCGGCGCCCGTGGCCGTCCAGCCGGCAACGATCGATGTCCTCGTCGCCAAGAGCAACATCGGCATGGGCCAGACCATCAGCGCCGCCGATGTCGAATGGCAAGCCTGGCCGATGGAAGCCTCGACAGGTAATTTCATTCGCAAGAGTGATCGCCCCGCGGCCATCGAAAACCTTTCGGGTCAGATCGCGCGCTATCCGTTCGTCGCCGGCGAGCCGATCCGCGAAGCCAAACTGGTGAACGCCAAGGGCTCCGGCTTCATGGCGGCGATCCTGCCGCCCGGCATGCGCGCGGTGTCGACCACCATTTCGCCGGAAACGTCGGCGGGCGGTTTCATCCTGCCGAATGATCATGTCGACGTGATCCTGACCCGCCGCGACCGCGAGGCCGAAAAGGCGACCGGCGTCGAGAGCCACACCAGCGAGGTCGTGCTCCGCAACATCCGCGTGCTGGCGATCGACCAGAATGTCGAAGAGAAGAACGGCCAGAAGGTCGTCGTCGGCAAGACGGCGACGCTGGAGTTGTCGCCGCCGCAGGTCGAAACGCTCGCGCTGTCACAGCAGCGCGGCACGCTGTCGCTGGCGCTGCGCAGCATCACCGACGCCGAGAAGAACGAGGGCCCGGTCGAAGGTCCCCGTAACGTCGGCGTTAACATCGTCCGCTTCGGCGTGACCACCGTGAGCACGCCGCGATGATCGTTCGAAGGAAACTTCTGACCATGGCGAAACATCGCTCGATCCGCGCGGGCCTGACGATGGCGCTGCTGGCGGCCGCGGCGCTGACCGGCGCGGCGCCGCTGCACGCGGCCGACACCGGCGCCGGCGTGCCGGTGGTCCAGGTGGCGGCGAGCGAAGCGACCTCGCGCTTCATTCCGCTCGGCATCGGCAAGTCGGTGGCGATCGACCTGCCGGCCGACATCAAGGACGTGCTGGTGGCCGATCCGACCGTCGCCAACGCCGTCGTCCGCACCGCCCGCCGCGTCTACATGATCGGCGTCAAGGTCGGGCAAACCAACATCTTCTTCTTCGATGCCAACGGCAAGCAGATCGCCGGCTTCGATATCGCTGTAACCCGCGACCTCAATGGCGTTCGCGCAGCGCTCAAGCAGGCGATGCCGGATTCCACCATCCGCATCGAAGGCGTCGGCGACGGCATCATGCTGTCAGGCTCGGCGGCGAGCGCGGCTGAGTCGCAGCAGGCCTACGATCTGGCTTCGCGCCTGGTCGGCGACGGTACCAAGGTCGTCAACGGCATCACCATCCGCGGCCGCGACCAGGTCATGCTCAAGGTGACGGTCGCCGAAGTGCGCCGCGACGTCATCAAGCAGCTCGGTATCGATCTGACCGCCGGCAGGACCGGCAATCCGGTGACTTTCAACTCACAGAATACATTCTCCGCGGTCGGCCAAACGCTGAGCGAAACGGCGTTCGGCGTCAGCTACAAGGGCGTGACGGCGACGTTGCGCGCGATGGACCGAGCCGGCGTGCTGCGCACGCTCGCCGAACCGAACCTTACCGCCATCTCCGGCGAAACCGCCAGCTTCGTCGCCGGCGGCGAGTTCCCGATCCCCAACGGTCTGTCCTGCGACACCACCAAGTCGCCGCCGGTCTGTCAGTCGCAGGTCGACTTCAAGAAATTCGGCGTCGGCCTGGTGTTTACGCCGGTCGTGCTGACGGAAGGCCGCATCAGCCTCAAGGTGATGACCGAAGTCTCCGACCTGTCGACCGACAACGCACTGACCCTGACGGTGCCGGGTGCGACGCAGTCGCTCACCATCCCGTCGATCACCACGCGGCGCGCCGAAACCACCGTGGAAATTCCCTCGGGCGGTTCGCTGACGCTCGCCGGCATGATCCAGGAAAAGACCAAGCAGCAGATCAACGGCATTCCCGGGTTGATGCAGGTGCCGATCCTCGGCGCGCTGTTCAGGAGCCGCGACTACATCAACAACCAGACCGAACTGGTCGTGATCGTGACGCCCTACATCGTGCATGCCGTGGCGCAAAAGCAATTGTCCCGGCCGGACGACGGCTTCGCGGACCCGAGCGATCCCTCGACGGCGCTGCTCGGCCGCCTCAACCGGATCTATGGCGATCCCGGCAAGGCGAGCCCGCCTTCGGCGGCGGACTATCACGGCAAATACGGTTTCATCCTCGATTGAGCGGCGGAGACGATGCAATGACAGCCTTGCGAATCCCGGCCGACAGGCGCCGCCAGGCGGCGCTTCGGCTCATCGCCGCCGCGGCGCTCACCAGCCTGCTCGGCGGCTGCTACCAGCAGACCGCGAGAAACGAAGTCCCGAGCGATTACCGCGACCGTCATCCGATCACGGTTCGCGAGGGCGCGCGCCAGGTCGATGTCTTCGTCGGCCGCAACCGTGGCGGCTTGACGCCGTCCCAGCGCGCCGACGTTCTCGCCTTCGCGCAGAACTGGCGGCACGAAGCCAATAGCGGCATCGTCGTCGAGGTCCCGCAGGGCGGCGGCACCGATCGCGCGGCGGCCGATACGATGCGCGAGATCCATTCGATTTTCGCGGCGTCGGCTGTGCCGCGCAATGCGGTCTTCGTGCGGAAGTACCGGCCGGAAGCCGCATCGCTGACCAGCATCAAGCTGCAATATTCGAAAATGATGGCGGAGGCCGGCCCGTGCGGCGAGTGGCCGAAGGATCTGGGGCCGAGTTCCGGCCGCGAATACTTCTCGAACCGGCCTTACTGGAATTTCGGCTGCGCCACGCAGCGCAATCTGGCGTCGCAAATCGATAATCCCGCCGATCTGGTGCAGCCCCGCGGCGAATCGCCGGCCTGGGCGGCACGGCGTTCGGTGGCAATCGACAAGTTTCGGAAGGGCGACAGCCCGAGCGGCACCTATTCCGGCTACGACGCCGGCAAGATCAGCGATCTCGGCAAATGATCAAGAACGGCAACCTCACCCCGCCATCGGAAGACATCAGCCTGGCGCCGCAAGCGCTACCGGTTGAGGAACACATCGCGCCGGCGCCGCGCGTGTCGATTCAGGCGTTCTGCGAAACCGTGGAAACGGCGGCGGCGGTGCAATCCGCCGGCGAAGACCGCCGGCTCGCCAAGGCGCATGTGAAGATCCAGATGGGCGGCGCGACCGCGGCCGTCGAAGCCTATCGCAACTCGCCGACGCCGAACGTCATCATCATCGAAGCGGAAAGCCGCGGCGACGCCATCCTGACGCGGCTCGACCAGCTCGCCGAAGTCTGCGACGCCGGCACCCGCGTCATCGTGGTCGGCCGCATCAACGACGTCATGCTCTATCGCGAGCTGACGCGCCGCGGCGTCAGCGACTATCTGATCGCGCCGGTTTCGACCATCGACGTGGTGCGCTCGGTGTGCGGTTTGTTCCACGCGCCGGAGGCCAAGCCGGTCGGCCGCATCATCGCCGTTGTCGGCGCCAAAGGCGGCGTCGGGGCCTCGACCGTGGCGCACAACATCTCCTGGGCGATCGCGCGCGACCTCAGCCTCGACACCGTGGTCACGGACCTCGATTTGGCCTTCGGCACCGCGGGCCTCGACTACAACCAGGATCCGCCGCAGGGCATCGCCGACGCGGTGTTCTCGCCGGATCGCATCGACACCGCCTTCGTCGACCGCCTGCTGTCGAAATGCACCGATCACCTCAGTCTGCTGGCGGCGCCGGCGACGCTCGATCGCGTCTACGATTTCGGCGCCGAGGCGTTCGACGCCATCCTCGATTCGATGCGCGCGTCCATCCCTTGCGTGGTCCTCGACATTCCGCATGTCTGGTCGGGCTGGACCAAACGGCTGCTGGTGAGCGCCGACGAGATTCTCATCGTCGCCGGCCCCGACCTCGCCAACCTGCGCAACGCCAAGAACATGGTCGATCTCTTGCGCGCCGCGCGGCCGAACGATCATCGTCCGCATTACTGCCTGAACCAGGTGGGCGTGCCCAAGCGGCCGGAGATCGCGCCTGCGGATTTCGCCAAGGCGCTGGAAGACCAGCCGCTGACCATCATCCCGTTCGAGCCGCAACTGTTCGGCACTGCCGCCAATAACGGGCAGATGATCGCCGAAGTCTCGGCCAGCCATAAGACGGCGGAGCTGTTCCGCCAGATGGCGCAAGTTCTCACCGGGCGCGCCGAAGCCAAGCGCGGCCGCCCGAGCCTGCTCGGCAAGCTGCTCAAGCGCGCCGGCTGACGCCGCTGCGTTCGATTGTCTGGAGTGAAGTAACGTGTTCGGTAAGCGTAGCGCCAACAGCGATTTCCGCCCCGCGGCGCCGGTGACAGCGCCGCATGCGGCAACGCTCGCGCCGGCCGTGCCGGCGCCCGATGCCCTATCGGCGCCGCCGGCTCCGGTCGAGAGCGGCCGCACGCCCTTCCCGTCCGACGGCCTCGGCGCGCCTTTGGTGCCGGCGCCGACGCCGGAACGCCGCCAGGCCGCGGTCAACATGCCGGCGGTCGATTCACGGCGGTCGGAAGCCTATTACGCCACCAAGGGCACCATCTTCGGCGCGCTGATCGAGGCCATCGATCTGGCGCAGCTCGCCCGCCTCGACGCCGACTCGGCGCGCGAGGAAATCCGCGACATCGTCAACGAGATCATCTCGATCAAGAACATCGTGATGTCGATTTCCGAGCAGGAAGAGCTGCTCGACGACATCTGCAACGACGTTCTCGGCTTCGGTCCGCTCGAGCCGCTCCTGGCGCGCGACGACATCGCCGACATCATGGTCAACGGTTCCGGCACCGTCTACATCGAAGTCAAGGGCAAGATCCAGCGCACCGGCATCCGCTTCCGCGACAACCAGCAACTGCTGAACATCTGTCAGCGCATCGTCAGTCAGGTCGGCCGCCGCGTCGACGAAGCCTCGCCGATTTGCGACGCGCGCTTGCCGGACGGCTCGCGCGTCAACGCCATCGTGCCGCCGCTGGCGATCGACGGCCCGGCGCTCACCATTCGTAAGTTCAAGAAGGACAAGCTGACACTCGATCAGCTCGTCAAGTTCGGCACCATCACGGCTCAGGGCGCGGAAATCCTGCGCATCATCGGCCGCTCCCGCGTCAACACGCTGGTGTCCGGCGGTACCGGCT
>JAHCKF010000082.1 GCA_026125925.1 Pseudolabrys sp. | reverse complement strand
TGACCGCACCAAGATCGCCGCGGCGATCGACGACGCGGCGAAACACGGTTACGGTCTGACGCAGGACGAAAGCCTGCTCAACGAGATCGGCATCGCCGCGCCGATCCTTGGCCACGACGGCCGGCCGATCGCCGCGGTGCAGTGTTCGGTATCGAGCCTGCGCTGGAGCCTCGACAAGGTGAAGCGCGAGATCGCGCCGCGCCTGATCGAGGTCGCCAACTCCTTCAATCCGATGAAGCCCGGCTGACCCGCGCAGCATCGGCATCAGCCGTTGCGGTAGGTGTAGCTGTAGCCGTTCAGCGCCGGCGCGCCGCCGAGATGCGCATAGAGCACCTTGGCGCCGTCCGGGAAGTAGCCCTTCTTGACGAGGTCGATCATGCCCTGCATCGATTTGCCCTCATAGACCGGGTCGGTGATCATCGCTTCGGTGCGCGCGGCAAAGCGGATCGCTTCGTTGGTCTCGTGACTGGGCACGCCGTAGGCCGGATAGGCGTAGTCATTGAGGATGACGATCTCGTCGTCGCGCACCTTGCGGCCGAGTTCGACCAAATCCGCGGTGTTGTCGACGATCTCGCGCACCTGGGTGCGGGTCTGCTGCGGTGTGCCGGAGGCGTCGATGCCGATCACCTTGTCGGCGCGGCCGTCCGCGGCGAAGCCGACGATCATGCCGCCTTGCGTCGAGCCGGTGACGACGCAGACGATGATGTAGTCGAACTTGATGCCCATCTGCGCCTCCTGGGCGCGGACTTCCTCGGCGAAGCCGACATAGCCGAGGCCGCCATATTTGTGCACCGAAGCGCCGGCCGGGATGCCGTAGGGTTTGCCGCCGGCGTCCTTGACGGACTGGATGGCCTCTTCCCAGCTCTTGCGGATGCCGATGTCGAAGCCGTCGGGTACGATGCGGCTGTCGGCGCCCATCAGGCGGGTGAGCAGGATGTTACCGACACGGTCATAGACGGCGTCCTCGTGCGGAACCCAGCTCTCCTGCACCACGACGCATTTCATGCCGATCTTGGCCGCGGTCGCCGCGACCATGCGGGTGTGGTTGGACTGCACGCCGCCGATCGACACCAAAGTGTCGGCATTGGAGGCGATGGCGTCCGGCACGATGTATTCCAGCTTGCGCAGCTTGTTGCCGCCGAAGGCCAGCCCGGAGTTGCAGTCGTCGCGCTTGGCGTAGATCTGCACCTTGCCGCCGAGCGCCTCGGTCATGCGCGGCAGGAACTCGATCGGCGTCGGGCCGAAGGTGAGCGGGTAGCGTTCGAACTTGTCCAGCTTGAGCATGGAATAGGGTCTCCGGGGCGCCGCGAGGGGCGAAATACCGCGAAAACCTAGCGGAATTGATGCGAAAGGTGCTTTCTATTATTTCGAACAATCTTTAGTATTCTGGCCATATTTTGAGCTGTCGATCCAGTTTCTCTTAGATTTTGGCCCTTTAATGCAAGAATCTTCCATCGACCGCATCGACCGCCGTATCCTCCAGCACCTGCAGCGCGACGGCCGCATCAGCAATGCCGACCTCGCCAAGGCGGTGAATATCAGCCCGGCGACCTGCCACCGCCGCACCCAGCGGCTGATCGACGAAGGCTACATCCGATCCGTCCGCGCCGACGTCGCCCCACGCCAAGTCGATCGCGGCACCCTGGTGATCGTCGGCGTCGTGCTCGACCGCTCGACGCCGGACAGCTTCGCCGTCTTCGAGGCCGCCATCGTCAGGCTGCCCTTCGTGCTCGACTGCCATCTGGTGGCGGGCGATTTCGACTTCTTCCTCAAAATCCGCGTGCGTGATATCGACGACTTCAACCGGCTGCACGGCGAACAGCTCATCGCCCTGCCCGGCGTGCGGCAGACCCGGACCTTCTTTGTCATGAAGGAAGTGGTCGATAACCGGCCGCTGGATTTCTGAAAGCGCCGCCGCGACGGAGACAATAGGCGTGACACTCGACAAACTGTTCGATAGCGGCGCGCCGCAGCCTGCCAAGGCGAAGACCGACCGCATCACGATCAGACGGCCGGACGACTGGCACGTGCACCTGCGCGATGGCGACATGCTCCGGAGCGTACTGCCCTTCACCGCGGCGCAATTCGCCCGCGCCATCATCATGCCGAATCTGGTGCCGCCGGTGACCACCAGCGCGATGGCCGCCGCCTATCGAGACCGCATCCTCGCGGCGCTGCCGCAAGGCAGCGACTTCACACCGCTGATGACCTGCTATCTCACGGACACCACGTCGCCTGACGATATCGAGCGCGGCTACCGGGACGGCGTCTGGGTCGCCGCCAAGCTTTATCCCGCCGGGGCGACTACCAATGCGCATTTCGGCGTCACCAGCATCACCGGCCTCGCGCCGGTGCTGGAGCGCATGGAAAAGATCGGCATGAAGCTCCTGGTACACGGCGAGTCGACCGATCCGGCGGTCGACATCTTTGATCGCGAAGCCGATTTCATGGAGAAGGAGATGCTGCCCCTTCTCAAGCGCCATCCCGGCCTCAAGATCGTCGTCGAGCACGCCACTACGGCGGAAACGCTCGACATCGTCCGCACCCATAAAGGCCGCGCGGCGGCGACGCTGACGCCGCATCATCTGGTCATCAACCGCACCTCGATCTTCCAGGGCGGCCTGCGCCCGCACCTCTATTGCCTGCCGGTCGCCAAAAGAGAACGCCACCGTCTCGCGCTACGCGCCGCTGCGACCTCGGGCGAGACCTGCTTCTTCATCGGCACCGACACCGCGCCGCACACGCGCGCCAACAAGGAACGCGAGTGCTGCTCGGCCGGAGTGTTCGGCGGCGCCACCGCGCTGCAGACCTATGTGCAGGTGTTCGACGAGGAGAATGCCCTCGATCGTTTCGAAGCTTTCGCTTCGCTCAACGGCGCCCGCTTCTATGATCTGCCCGTCAACACCGGCACCATCACGTTACAACGGCGCGCCGGCACCATGCCGCCTGCGGTTTCGGTCGGCGACGACGAGGTGGTCGTATTCCGCGGTGGCGAAACGCTGCCCTGGTCGATCGAGAGCATGCGGCCTTAAGGCCACCGCAATCGCGTCGCCTCTATCTATTGCAAGACCATAAGGATTTGCCCGACCGTGGATGCATCGTCACCTCATGAACCGACGCGGATCGACCCGACGCAGCTCGATGCCGATAAATGCTATCGGCTGCTCACCGGCATTGTCGTGCCGCGCCCCGTGGCCTGGGTAACGACCCTGTCGCCGACGGGCGGCGTCAATGTCGCGCCCTTCAGCGTCTTCACGTTCCTGTCGGCGAAACCGCCGACGCTCGGCTTCAGCGTCGGCCGCCGCGGCCGCACCTACAAGGACACCGCGCAGAACATCCTGCGCACCGAGCAATATGTCATCCACATCGCCGACGGCGCGCTGATCGACGCCGTGCATGAAAGCTCGACCGAGTTTCCCGCCGATATCAGCGAAGTCGATCACCTGAAGCTCGAGACCATCCCGAGCGAAAAGGTCGCGCCACCGCGCATCGCCGCCGCGCCGATCGCCATGGAATGCCGGTTTCGCCAATGCCTTGAATTCGGCGAGACCCGCAACCGCTTCATCATCGGCGAAGTCGTAATGATCCACGCCCGCGCCGGCCTGATCGACAACGGCAAAATCGACACCATGGCGCTCGATCCGCTGGTGCGCATCGCCGGACCGAACTACGCCCGCCTGGGCGAGATCGTCACCAAGCGGCCCGTCTATCAGGCGCCGAAAACGGTAGCAAAAGACGACTGATCGCCGCCCAATGGCGGCCCACCGTGGGCCGGGATGAGCCGGCCGATGGGCAATTCGGCAACAACGCCGTCATGCCGCCTGATGAATTGCGTTGGCGCGCGGTCTTGGCTACCAGACGCGCCAGGGGCCCCGCGCCGCTCGACCAACAAGGCCAACACCATGACTGCCAAACTCGTCGACGGCATCGCCGTCGCCGCCAAGATCCGCACCGAGCTGAAGGAGCGCGCCAGCCGGTTGACTGCAGCCGGGCAACAACCCGGTCTCGCCGTGATCATGGTCGGCAACAACGCCGCCTCCGCGGTCTATGTCCGCAACAAGATCCGTGCCTGTCACGAGGTCGGCATCCGGTCGTCGCGCTTCGATTTTGCTGCCGACGTCGATCCGGCCGAGGTGCTGTCCTGCATTCACGAACTGAATGCCGACCCCGCGGTGCACGGCATTCTGGTTCAGCTCCCGCTGCCGCCGCATTTTCCGATCCCGCTGCTGCTGCAGGCGATCTCGGCGGAAAAGGATGTCGACGGCTTCCACCTCTACAATGTCGGCGGCCTCGTCATCGGCGAAACTGTGTTTCCGCCCTGCACGCCTTATGGCGTGGTCAAGCTGCTGGAACATGAGGGCGTCGAGATCGAAGGCAAGAACGTCGTCGTGGTCGGCGCCAGCAACATCGTCGGCAAGCCGATGGCTCTGATGCTGATGCAGCGCGAGGCCACCGTGTGCATCTGCCACGCCAAGACGCGCGACCTCGCGCAGTTTACCATTCTCGCCGACATCCTCGTCGTCGCCGCCGGCAAGCCGAACCTGATCGTGCCGCAGATGGTGAAGACCGGCGCCGTCGTCATCGACGTCGGCATCAACCGCCTGCCCAACGGCAAACTGGTCGGCGACGTCGATTTCGCCGGCGTGTCGCAAAAGGCCTCGCTGATCACGCCGGTGCCGGGCGGCGTCGGCCCGATGACCATCACCATGCTGCTCGCCAACACCATCGGCTCGGCCGAGCGGCGGCTGGCCTCGGCGAAGCGCACCGCCGCCTGAGGCACGTTACAGATTGTGGCAGGCGGCGAGCCTGTTGTCGGCAGCGAGCGGCCGCAGTTCGGGCACCTCGACGCGGCAACGCTCGCTGGCCAGCGGACAGCGCGCGGCATAGGCGCAACCCGCAGGCCGCGTGAACTGACTCGGCGGCTCGCCGGTCTCGATGGCGCCGGCAATGCGCTGCGACGGATCGGGCTTGGGCACCGCCGCCATCAATGCGCGCGTATAAGGGTGTGCGGCGCGATCGAGGATAGTGCGCGCGTCCGAGACTTCGACGACGCGGCCCATGTACATCACGGCGACGCGGTCGCTGATCTGGCCGATGACGCCGATGTCGTGCGAGATGAACAGCATCGACAGGCCGAGCCGCTCGCGCAGGTCCATCATCAAATTGAGCACTTGGGCCTGTACCGAGACGTCGAGCGCCGACACCGGCTCGTCGGCAATGATGATGGCTGGCGCCGGCAGAATGGCGCGGGCGATGCCGGCGCGCTGACGCTGGCCGCCGCTGAGCTCATGCGGGTAGCGCGTGGCAAAAGACGGCTCGAGACCGACCGCGCTCAAAGTCTCGGCGATGCGCGCCGCGCGATCGGCGCGGCTCTTGAAGACCTCGTTGATGTCGCCGGCTTCGGCCACCGAGTCGCCGATGGAACGGCGCGGATTGAGCGAAGCATAAGGATCCTGGAACACCATCCGCAGATTGAGCCGCATCTCGCGCAGCGCTTGGCCGCGAGCGCTCAGCACATCGGCACCCTTGAATTGAATGGCGCCGCTGTCGGGCTGCACCAGGCGCACGATGGAACGGCCTACCGTGGTCTTGCCGCAGCCGGACTCGCCGACGATGCCGAGCACCTCACCGGCCGCGAGCGACAACGATACGCCATCGACCGCCTTGACCCGGTATTTGCGGCCGGCGCGCTTGACGTTGAACGAGGTCTTGAGATCGCGCACGTCGAGAATCGTGGCATTCATAGCGGTCTCCCACCTTGCAGCGGGAAGGCGCACAGCGCCTCGTGGCCTTCGCTTAGGACGATCCGCGGCGGAGCGGCGGCGAGGCAGACATCCTGCACCGCCGGGCAGCGCGGCCCGAACACGCAGCCGGTTCTGATCGCGCCGGGGCGCGGCGCCTGCCCTGGAATGGTCGGCAGGCGGCGTGCGCCGAGATTGCGCACCGGCATGCAGGCCATCAGGCCGCGGGTGTAGTGGTGGCGCGGCGCGTTGAACAGCGCGCCGACATCGGCGGTCTCGACGATGCGGCCGCCATACATTACGGCGACGCGGTCGGCGAGTTGCGCGATCACGCCCATGTCGTGGGTGATGAACAGCACCGACATGTCGAGCCGGTTGCACAGTTCGCGCAGCAGGCCGAGGATCTGGATCTGGATGGTGACGTCGAGCGCCGTCGTCGGCTCGTCGGCGATCAGCACCTGCGGCCGGCAGGCGAGCGCAATGGCAATCATGATGCGCTGGCGCTGGCCGCCAGAGAGTTGATGCGGATAGGCCGAGAGCTGCAAGGCGGCATCCGGGATGCGCACCAGCTCCAGCAGTTCGCGCGCCCGGGCCTGCGCCGCCGCGCCCGATGTGCCGTCGTGCACGCGCACCGCCTCGGCAATCTGGTCGCCGATGCGGCGCACCGGATTGAGCGAGGTCATCGGCTCCTGGAAGATCATGGCGATGCGACCATGGCCGTCTTCGACGCGCTGCCACGGCTGCAACTGCGTGACGTCGGCGCCGGCAAGATCGATGCGTCCGCCGCGGATGCGCGGCCCCGGCTGCGGCAAAAGGCCCATCACCGCCAGCGACGTCATGCTCTTGCCGCAGCCGCTCTCGCCGACCAGGCCGAGAATCTCGCCCTTGCCGATATCAAACGACACGCCGGAGACGATATCGACCGGCGCCGTATCCGAGCCGATGGAAACCGTGAGATCGCGGACCGATAGCATCGTCTAACCCTCGCCGCGGAAGACACCGCGGAAACGCGGGTCGAGCCGGTCGCGCAAGGCGTCGCCGACGAGATTGAGCGAGAATGCCGTCAGCACGATCATCATGCCGGGAAAGAACAGCAACCACGGCGCGCGGGTGATGAAGGTGCGCGATTCGGCGAGCATGTTGCCCCAGCTTGGAATATCGGGCGGCGCGCCGAGGCCGAGAAAGTCAAGCGAGGCAGCCCCCAACTGGGCGAAGGCGAAGACGAAGCTCGCCTGCACGAGGAGCGGCGAGATGAGGTTGGGGAGGATGTGTTTGACGATCAGCCAGCCGGTGCCGGAGCCCATGCTGCGCGCCGCCTCGACATAGGTCTCGGCGCGCAGCCGCAAGGTCAGGCCGTAGATGATGCGCGTCGTCGTCGTCATGAAGCCGGCGCCGATGGCGATGATCGAATTGGCGACGCTCGGCCCAAGGATGACGATCAGCCCGAGCGCCAGGAGCAGCGACGGAAACGCCATCAGCACGTCGACGAGGCGCATCAGCACATGGCCGAGCCGCGGGAACAGCGCCGACAGCACGCCGACGGGAATGCCTGTGATCAGCGCGAAGAACACCACGCCGGCGCCGATCAGCAGCGCCATACGCGCCGAATAGATGGCGCGCGACAGGGTATCGCGGCCGAACTGGTCGGTGCCGAACCAGTGCGCGGCGTTCGGCGGCGTCAGCCGCGCGATCGGATCGATGGCGTAGGGATCGTGCGGCGCCAGCCACGGCGCGAACACGGCGGCGATGACCATCGCGAGCAGAACGCACAGCCCAACGAGCGCGATCGGCCGCGCGAGGAACGGCGTCAGCCACAGGGTGATGCCGTCGCGATTCATTGCAATTCCACCCTCGGATCGAGCAGGCGGTAGGCGAGATCGACCAGCAGGTTGATGACGAGATAGAGCACGACGATGACGAGGATGATGCCCTGGATCACCGGATAATCGCGGCGCAGGATCGACTGCACGACGAGGCGGCCGATGCCGGGCAGCGCGAACACGGTCTCGGTGACCACCGCCTCCGACATCAGCGCGGCGAAAGTGAAACCGAAGGCCGAGACCACGGTGAGCAGCGCGTTGCGCAGGATGTGCCGCCACACCACCTGCCACGGCCGGATGCCTTTGGCGCGCGCGGTGCGCACATAATCCTCGCGCGAGACGTCGAGCATGCTGGCGCGCGTCAGGCGCAGGATCAGCGCCGCGTTCGGCGCCGCCAGCGTCAGGCTCGGCAAGATGAGATAGCGCAGATTGGCGGGACCGCCTTCGAAGATCGACGGATAGCCCGAACTCGGCAGCCAGCCGAGCGTCGCCGCGAAGATGAGAATGAGATAGAGCCCGACCCAGAAGGTCGGCACCGAGGCAAAGAACATGGCGACGCCGGACAGACCCTGATCGATAAAGGTGCCGTGGCGCACCGCGGCGATGGTGCCGATCGGCACGCCGATCAGCACGACCCAAATCATTGTCATCGTCGCCAGCAGAATGCTGGTCTCGGCGCCGTCGGCGATCACCCGGGTAACGGGCGCCTGAAAGAAGATCGACTGGCCGAGATCGCCGCGCAGCGCATGGCCGGCCCATTGCAGATACTGCACGACGATCGGCTCATCGAGGCCGAGTTCGCGGCGCAGCCGGTCCACCTGGTCCGGCGTCGCGGTGTCGCCGAGCAGCACGTAGATCGGGTCGCCGGGAATGAGATGGATGAAGGCGAAGATGATCACCGACGCCGCCCAGAGCGTCACCAGTGTCGCCCCTGCCCGCTTCAGTGCATAAGACCACATTCAAACCTGCCGGGTGATCCGCGACGACGCCAATGCGACCGGCGGTTCAGGCGCCGTGTCGGGCCCGAACCGCCGCGATTAGCATCGGACGGCCTACTTGGTGGAGACGTTCCAGAAAGCGGGGCCGTTCGGATTGAGGTCCTTCAGCTTCGGCGAGGCGATGTCGTAGGTGTAGGCATCGCCGACCTTCATCACCGGCACCTGCTCGTAGATGAGGGCCTGGATCTTGTCCCAGGTCGCCTTGCGCGCGGCCGGATCGGACGAGTTCACCAATTCGCCACGCAGTTTCTGGATCTCCGGCGAATCCCACCAGCCCGGATAGCTGGCGTTGAGGAAGGTGAACAGGATCGGATCGGGGAAGAACGAGTGGTGGGTGACGAAGATGTCCCACTGCTCGGGCTGGCCGCGCATCTTCAGCAGCGTCGCCCAGTCGACAACGTTCATCTGCACATTGATGCCGGCGTCCGCCAGTTGCCGCGTAAACACCGCGGCCTCGTCGTAATGCGCCTGATAGTTGGTCGAGACCAAGAGGCGGATCGGCTGGCCGGTGTAGCCGGCTTCCTTCGCCAGTTCCTTGGCTTTCTTGGCGTCGTGTGGGCTGTAGGCTTCGATTCCCGCGGTCGAATACCAGGGCGTGCCCTTAGGGACGATCGAGCCTTCCGCCTTCCACAGATCCTGCGGGCCGAAGGCGACACGCAGGGCCTGCGACTTGTCCAGCGCCGTCTGGATGGCGCGGCGCAGCTTGTAATTGTCCTTCAGGATGCCTTCCTTCGAGTTCATGAAGAAAAGCCCGAAGATCGGCGCGTTGGTGCGCTGCACCTGGACCGACTTGTCCTTGCTCAGCGAGTCGTAGAGGTCGCCCGAGATCATCTCGGCGTAATCGTAGTCGCCGGCCTGCACACCGCTGACGCGGGTGCCGACATCCGGCACCGGAATGAAGCGGATGGTGTCGAAATTCGCGACGCGGGCGCCGGCAAAGCCATCGCCCTTTTCCTTGCGCGGCTTGTAGCCGGCGAACTTCTCCAACTCGACATAGCGGTTCGGCCGCCATTCCTTGAACTTGTACGGTCCGGTGCCGATGTAGTCCTTCTGCTCGATCGGCTGCCCGGTCGCCTTCGAGGCGATTTCCTCCGGCCAGATCACGAGACCGCCATTGACGTCCGACAGCAGGTTCTTCCAGGCGCCGTTCGGCGCCGACAGCTTCAGCGTCACCTCGTATTTGCCGGTGGCTTCGACCGCGGTCGCGCTCGCCATCAGCAGCTTGCCGCGGGCGCCGAACTTGCCCCAGCGCTGCATCGAGGCGACGACGTCCTTGGCGGTCATTTCCTTGCCGTTATGGAATTGCACGCCCTCGCGCAGCTTGATGACGATGGTCTTGCCGCCGTCCTCGACCTTGTCGCTGTCGGCCAGCATCGGCTGCGGCGCGTAGTGCGAATCCCAGGCGTACAGCGTCTCGAACATGTGGCGGCCGATCGCGGTGGCGACGTCGGCGGTGGTCACCATCGTGTCGAGCGGCGGCGGTTCGCCGATGGTGGCCTCCCGCAGCATGCCGGCCGCCTGGGCCGGCACTGAAGCCTGCGCATTCAGAAACAATGCCGTTACGATGGCCGCGGCGCCGCGCGCCAAAAGCCCGATTCCGGATTTCATGGTCATCCTCCCCTTTTGCGGAACGCTACAAACCGGCTTCGCAGTGCTGTCTCATCCGTGGCACCGGGTGCGCCCGGCGCCGATTGTTTCCACCATCATTATGATCCTTTGTTTGAAAGTTACATACATCCTGTGGTAAAGTTCAAGCCTAAATTCGAAAGCCTATGGGCTTTCGGCGGGCACGGTGGATCGAGTTCGTAATTTTATTACAGCGTCGCGGTGCATCCAGAGAAGGGTAAGACCGTGGTTCGGCAGGCGAAAAGGCGGGCGATGACAGGATCGGCAAAGCAGGTTCGCGGCGGGACAAAGGCCGCGACGCCGCAACCCGCCAGCGACGGCTTCGGCGCCGGCGACATCATTTCGGTGATCCGCCAGATCGGGCCGACACTCAGCCCGTCCGAGCAGCGCGTGGCGACGGCGCTGCTCGCCGATGTCGACTTCGCCGTGCATTCGAGCAACGCCGATCTCGCGCGCCGCGCCGGCGTCAGCGAACCGACCGTGACGCGCTTCAGCCGCTCGGTCGGCTGCCGCGGCGTGCGCGAACTCAAGGTCAAGCTGGCGCAGGCCATGGCGGTCGGCCGCATCTATCTCGAACTGCCGCCGCATGTC
>JAHCKF010000081.1 GCA_026125925.1 Pseudolabrys sp. | reverse complement strand
TCTGCTCGTTCGAGGTGAAGGGCGGCAAGGAAGGCGCGTTCCGCTTCCTCAACGGACTGCAGCTCACCGGCATCACCAACAATCTCGGCGACGCCAAGAGCCTCATCACGCATCCGACGACGACGACGCATCAGCGGCTGACGCCGGAGCAGCGCGCCGAGCTCGGCATCGGCGACGGGCTGGTGCGCTTCTCGGCCGGGCTCGAACATCCCGACGATGTGCTGGAAGACCTGCTGACCGCGCTCGACGCGGTGTAAGTCCACCGTCATTGCCGGGCATAGCCCGTCGAAGACGGGCGTGAACGCCCTGACGACCCGGCAATCCATCTTTTTGAAAGATGGATGCAACGGAAGTCGGATGTTTCCGACTTCCGCTCAATACTCGGTCCAAGTCGGAAACATCCGACTTGGACGTCAAGTCCGCGCATGACGAACGCTGCTTCTGTCTAAAGAGAAAGGCTCTACCGCGTCGTGGCGCGCGCGGTGGCGACCGGCGGCCGCTTGGTCGCCGCCTCCGCGATCGCCACGGCGAGCGCGCGGGCGACGCAGGCATAGCTCCAGTCGTTCATGTGCAGGCCGTCTTCCGAAATGAAATCGGCGAAGGTCAGGCCGTCGATGACGCGCCAGCGCCGCATCAGCTCGTAGCGGTGGAACACGCCGACATCGGCGAGCTTGCCGGCAATGCCGATGAGATCGATCGCGTCGCCGACGCCGGCCTTGGCGATGACTTTCGGCGCGAATTGCGGATCGATCAGCACGACATCGGCGCCGACGCTCCGCGCCCGCGCGATGCCGTCGCGAATGGCGACGCCTTCGTCCGAGAGCGGATGATCGCGGATCACGGCATTGGTGCCGAGCTGCCACAACACGAGGTCCGGCTTCTCCGCGACGACGTCGCGATCGAAGCGCGCGAGCATGTCCTTGATTTCTTCGCCGTTGACGCCGCGGTTGATCACCTTGAAGTCGCGGCCGGGCAACAGGCGCGACAGCTCGACCTTGAGACGGCTCGGATAGGTCGCGTCCGGCGAGCTTGCGCCGGCGCCGGCGGTCGACGACGAGCCGATGGCGACGACGGTCACCGTCTGCTTGGCGTCGAGTTTTTGATGGACCTGCGACAGGGGATAAGCGAGCCGCACGACATCGAACGGCACGCGGCACGGCGTGCCGGTTTCCGCAATCGCGGCGGCGGGCGCGAACAATCCCAAGAGAAGCGCTGCGGCGGCGGCAAACGGGCGCGACGGCAGGCCAATCGTCAAACGCAGCACGATGAGGTTCAAACCCCGGCTATCGCCCGCCCCCTGGCGGCGCGGCCAATCTGACCCCCTCGGCGACGAGGGTTGCCAGCAGCCACCCAATGCAATCATGAACCCGCTCTGCGGTGTCAAGTTTTTTCGTCGCGGAATGGAAGTTGAAGGTTCCCTCCTCCGACCAAAGCCGCATGATTCCGAAGCGATCGAACAGCGGCAGCTCTTGCTGCAATGCAACCCAACGCATGCTTTCGTTATAGGCGCCGAGCGCAATCATCGATTCCGTGCGTGGACTGTACTGCGAATTGACCAGAACCACGTCGGCGCCGGCCGACCGGGCGGCATTGATGCCGGAATCGAGGTTGGCGCCGAACCGGTCGGGATCGACCGCGCGCATGGCGTCGATCGTGCCGGTCTGCCAGATCACCAGCGCGGGCTTGGCGGTGCCCAGCAACGAGATCAGTTGGGTGGACATTTCGGCCGCGGTGCGGCTGCGCTTGATGTCGGTTTGGACATTGACGGTCACGCCCGGATATTTCTCGATGAGCGCCTTCTGCAGCCGCGCCGGATAGGCTTTTTCAGCGCCGTCCTTGCCCGGCAAGGTCGACGAGCCGGCCCCGATCACCAGCACGTCGAGCGTTTTTTTGACGATCGCAGCGGCGGTCCGCGGCAACGGGAAAGCCGTCACCACCTCCGACTCGGCGACCCGGCAGGCCGCCGGCATATCGGCCGAGGCAGGAACGCACAGCATGACCAGCGCAACCGACAGGAGCAGCGGCGCCCGCAACGATTTCATGCTTTGCCCCGCGCGTAAGAGGGCTTGTCCGGCGGACGCGCCGAGCCCCCACGCTCGACACGCTTATACCACGCAATGACCATCGCCGCGCCAGTCATCGCCGCGATCCCGGCGATGCTGACGGCCACCTGCACCGCAACAACGTTCGAGACCTCGGTGAAAACGAAGTGGCCGGCGAAGGACAGAAAGACGCCGAGACAGAAAATCTCCAGCGAATGCTGGCCGCACAGCACGGCCGGATAGGCCCACCATGAGTTGAGCGCCGGCCAGTCGCGCGGAACCAGCCGCAGCGTGATCACCGCCAGCGACAGGAAATGGACGATCCGCAGCACGTCCAGATTAGTCTTGTTGATCGGATAGATCAGCTCGGAGACGACGTGCGGCACGTAGACGGCGAGCCGCGGGAAATGCCACGTCAGCGTGATCGAAAAGGCGAAGACGATGTAGACGACGGCGAAGGCCAGCGTGACCGGGGACTCGATCCAGCGCTTCAGGCGCTGCGCGCCGCCGAGCGCGCACCACGCGCCGAACACGAACAGCAGTTGCCAGGCGAACGGGTTGAACACCCAGGAGCCGCGCGGATAGGACGGGATGTTGAAGTCGAACTGCCACATCAGCGCATAGAGCGCGGCCGATGCGAGGAGCGCGCCGGTCGCGGAGCGCAGCAGCAGCCACAGCGCCGGCGCGAAGCCAAGCAGCAGCACGATATAGAGCGGCAGCACGTCCATGTTGACCGGCTTGAACTTCAGCAGCAGCGCCTGAATGATCGTCTCGTCCGGATGCTGAAGGAAATTCAGGATGCCCATTTCCTCGGTGTAGAGCGGATTGTCGAAGCTGTGGGCGACATAGGCGATCTCGGCGAGATAAATCGCGAACAGGAAGACGTGGGCGACGTAGATCTGCCAGGCGCGCTTGAGCACCCGCGCGCCGGCGACGATGAAGCCGTTCTGCTGCATCGAGCGGCCATAGACGAAGGCCGCGGTGTAGCCGGAAATGAAAACGAAAATCTCGGTGGCGTCGCTGAAGCCGTAATTGCGGATGGTGACCCAGCTCACCACGTTCGACGGGATGTGATCGAGGAAGATCAGCCAGAGCGCGAGGCCGCGAAACAGGTCGAGCCGCAAATCGCGTTTCGACGCAACCGCTGGCATCACGCCCGTGGACATTGCGGCGTTTCTTTCGTCGCGCTTTTCGGCCATAATTCCGCGGGAGAATCTCGTGAATGCGAATCTCGAGGCCGGCAGCGGCACCCTATCTGATGACCCGTCCCTCGACAGCAAGCAATATGTATCGCGCCGTCACACGAAAAATTGAGGTTTCCGTCACGCCCCGCTTTCTCCCCGAACGATCGTCGGAGACCGAGGGCTATTACTTCTGGGCCTATACGATCGGCATCAAGAACCACGGCGCGGAAACCGTGCAACTGAAGACCCGGCACTGGCGGATCACCGACGGCAACGGCCGCCTGCAGGAAGTGCGCGGCCCCGGCGTGGTCGGCGAGGAACCGGTGCTCAAACCCGGCGAGTCCTACGAATATACGAGCGGCGTTCCGCTGCAGACCTCGTCCGGTTTCATGCTCGGCAGCTACGGCATGGTGTCGGAGAGCGGCGAGCAGTTCGACATCGAGGTGCCGGCCTTCTCGCTCGACGCGCCGGCCAGCAAGCGCGTCCTGAACTAGCGGAACGGCGGCAGGCAGGCGCCGAGCCGGCTGGTCGCCTGGGCCGGCAGGATCGCCAGCACCGCGCCGGGCGCGGCGAACTCCTCAAGCGCCAGCAGCGCCGGCTCCTCCAGCGCGACACAACCGGACGTCGAGGTGGCCTGCGGCATCTTCAGATGGATGAAGATGCAGGAACCGCCATGCCGCCGGCGATCGGTCGGGTAGTCGACCACCATGCCGTGCCGGTAGTGCGGAATGCGCCACATGTTCTCGCCGTGCACCTTCCAGCCGACCTTCGCGCGCGCGGTGATGGTGTTGTAGGCGGGCGACGCCGGATCGTCGACGCAGACGGTGCCTTCGGTCAGGTGCAGGTAATTGGCGCGGCGCGACGGCGCGAGCCCGAAGGTCGCGCCGAGCCGGTAGAGGCCCGCGGGCGCCCGCTTGTCGCCGTCGACCTTGACCGGCTCGCCGCGCGCCGCGAGCTGCCGGAACGCAAAGGACCAGGCGAGACCGTTGCGCCCGATGATCGCCGGCGCGACGCCGCCGGCCGGACGCCAAGCGGACCCCGGCGCGGCGCGCTCATAAAGACGCAGCCGCGCCTTGCTGGTCGCCATGCCGTCGGCGGTGACCAGCACCAGCCGGCGCGCCGAGGCGAGCGGTTCTGGACAGGATTGCGCCAGTGCATGCCCGGACAACGCCGGCAGGGCGGCGGCAACCGCGAGAACAGCGGCACACCGTCCCGCCCCGCGCGTCATTCGGGAACGACCTCGCCGGGATCGAAGACATAGTTGGTGCTGCAGAACTCGCAGGTCACCGAGATGACGCCGTTCTCGACCATGTGGTCGCGGTCGTCCTGCGAGAAATTGCGCAACATCGTCTCGACGGTCGGCCGCGAGCACGAGCACTCGGAGCGCACGTCGGTCGAGTCGAACACCCGCACCCCGCGCTCGTGGAACAGCCGGAACACCAGCCGCTCGCTGGAGAGATCGGGATCGATCAGCTCGACGTCTTCCACGGTTTCGACCAGCGCGCGGCCTTCCACCCAGGCTTCGTCTTCGTCGACCTGATGCGGCGCGGTGCCGTCCGGCGCATCGCCCGGATCGAGATCGGCGGCCTGCATGCGCTCCGGCGCCCGCGGCAGGAACTGCAGCAGGATGCCGCCGGCGCGCCAGTGATGCTGCGCGCCGCCCTCGGCCGCGCGCAGTTCCTCGGCAACCGCGAGCCGCACCCGGGTCGGGATCTGCTCGGAGCGCAGGAAATATTCATGCGCGGCGTCTTCCAGCGTGCCGCCGTCGAGCGCGACGAGACCCTGATAGCGGTTCATGTCCGGGCCCTGATCGATCGTCATCGCCAGATGACCACGGCCGAGCAGCGCGCCGCCGTCGGCCTTGCCGTCGGCCATCGCCGCCTCGACGCGCGCGCGGTCGAAGCGCGCGCAGGCGCGCACCTTGTCCGGCGCGGTGTAATCGACCAGCAGCATGCGCACCGGGCCGTCGGCCTGCGTCTGCAGGATGAGGCGGCCTTCGATCTTCAGCGACGAGCCGAGCAGCACGGTGAGCGCGATCGCCTCGCCGAGCAGCTTGGCGACGGGCAGCGGATAGTCGTGGCGGCGCAGGATGTCGTCGACCGCGGGGCCGAGACGCACCACGCGGCCGCGCAGATCGAGCGCGGAAATCTCGAACGGCAGGATCGCGTCGTCCTCAACCGCCGCGGACGGCGCGCGGGAGGGAATGTCGGGATGGCTGCGGGAGACGTTGGGGCCGGTCATGATCTCAAATCCGTCGGTGACAGAGGCCCTATGTAAGCCCGCGGGACGCGATTGCCAGTGCGGCCGGGGTCATCCTGCTTCGATCAGACCCGCGGCAGGTTTTTTGTTTTTGGGCATGATCTGATCCGAAAACCGGTACCCACTTTTCGGGATCATGCCCCGTTGGCGTGCATGCACCAGGCGAGCAGGCCCTTCTGCGCATGCAGGCGGTTTTCCGCCTCGTCGAACACCACCGACTGCGGCCCGTCGATCACCTCGTCGGTGACCTCCTCGCCGCGATGCGCCGGCAGGCAGTGCATGAAGATCGCGTCGGGCTTCGCCTTGGCCATCAGCCGCGAATTGACCTGATAGCGCTTGAGCAGGTTATGCCGGCGCTTGCCGTCCTTGTCGCCCATCGACACCCAGGTGTCGGTGACGACGCAGTCGGCGCCCTTCACGGCGGCTTCCGGATCGGCGCCGATCCGGATGTCGGCGCCCGACGACTTGACCCAGTCCATCAGCCACTTCTTCGGCTTCAGCTCCGGCGGGGTGGCGACCCGCAGCTCGAAGTCGAAGCGCTCGGCGGCATGCATCCACGACGCGAGCACGTTGTTGGCGTCGCCGGTCCAGGCGACCGTGCGGCCGCGGATCGAGCCGCGTTTTTCCTCGTAGGTCATCACGTCGGTCAGCACCTGGCAGGGATGCGAGCGCCGCGTCAGGCCGTTGATGACCGGGATCGTCGCATGGGCCGCGATCTCGGTAACGGCATTGTGGTCGAGGATGCGGATGACGATGGCGTCGACGTAGCGCGACAGCACGCGCGCGGTGTCGGCCAGCGTCTCGCCGCGGCCGAGCTGCATCTCCTGCGCGGTGAGCAGGATCGCCTCGCCGCCGAGCTGGCGCATGCCGACGTCGAACGACACGCGCGTGCGCGTCGACGGCTTGTCGAAGATCATCGCCAGCGTCTTGCCGGCGAGCGGATGCTTGTCCGGCTCGCCCGCGGCGCGGCGCTCCTTCATGCGGCGGCTCGCCGCGATGATCTCCTCCAGCGTCTCGCGCGGGATGTCGGTCAGGTCGAGGAAATGTCTCACGTCGTTATTGGTCATCGCGCCGCCCCCGCCTTCGGCGGCCGCGCATGATTGTCCGCGATCCGCGCGCAGGCCCGGTCGATGCGGTTCACCGCCTCGCTCATCTCGGCTTCGCTCAGGATCAGCGGCGGCAACAGCCGCACCACATTGTCGCCGGCGCCGACGGTGATCATCTTCTCGACGCGCAACTCGTCGACCAGTTCGCTCGACGGAGGGACCACGCGCAGGCCGATCAGTAGGCCCTCGCCGCGCACCTCGGAAATGACAGTCGGATAGCGGTCGCGGATCTCGGCGAGCCGCTGCTTGAGCAGCACGGAAATCCGGCGCACGTGATCGAGGAAGCCGGGCTTCTGCATCACGTCGAGCACGGCGTTGCCGACCGCCATGGCGAGCGGATTGCCGCCGAAGGTCGAGCCATGCGTGCCGGCGGTCATGCCCTTGCCGGCGTCCGCCGTCGACAGGCAGGCGCCGACCGGAAAGCCGCCACCCAGCGCCTTGGCGAGCGCCATGATGTCCGGCGCGACGCCGCTGCGGTGATAGGCGAACAGCTCGCCGGTGCGGCAGAAACCGGTCTGCACCTCGTCGAAGATCAGCAGCAGCCCCTGCTGGTCGCACACCTGGCGCAGCCCGCGCAGGAACTCGGGCGAGGCGACGCGCACGCCGCCCTCGCCCTGGATCGGCTCGATCAGGATCGCGGCGGTTTCCGGCCCGATCGCCTTCTTCACCGCTTCAAGGTCGCCGAACGGCACCTGGTCGAAGCCCTCGACCTGCGGGCCGAAGCCTTCGAGATATTTCTTGTTCCCGGTCGCCGCGATCGTCGTCAGCGTGCGGCCGTGGAAGGCGCCTTCGAAGGTGATGATGCGGTAGCGCTCCGGCTTGCCGGAGGCGGACTGGTATTTGCGCGCCATCTTGATCGCGCATTCGAGCGCCTCGGCGCCCGAGTTCTGGAAGAACACCAGATCGGCAAAGCTCGCCTCGCACAGCCGCGCGGCAAGCCGCTCGCCATCCGGGATGCGATAGAGGTTGGAGACGTGCCAGACCTTCTTGGCCTGCTCGGTCAGCGCCTCGACCAGATAGGGATGCGCATGGCCGAGCGCGTTGACGGCGACGCCGGTGGTAAAATCGAGATAGCGGTCGCCGTCAGCCGTGATCAGCCAGGCGCCCTCGCCCCGCTCGAAAGCGAGGTCGATACGCGCATAGGTCGGCAAAAGATGCGAGGTCACGGCACGGTCCGTTCATCGACGGTTCGGTCGAACTGGTTGCAGAACAAATGAAATGTGCCGCCCCGCCGGCGGCACTGAAACCATCTTATTGCCGGCCTGCCGGCTGTCAACATAAGCGACAGGCGCGCTCCGGCGCGGCGCAATAGCGATGACTTGTGAATAGTGCCCGTTTTTCCGGCGAAAAATGTGGATGCATTGACTTCCGGCGAATCGGACTCTTGCCGGCGAGTCACCCGATATTGTAGTTTTTTCCTCAGCCAGCACGAGATGTCGTAAGGCGGGTTGGTCTTCTTGGTCACTGTCGAAGCGTAGGCGTCCGGCCAGAGCCGCGTCGGACGGCGGTGAGGGATTCCGTCAGATTTGCGTCACGGACTTGCGGCAAGTGGATGAGGCCAAAGGAGAATTTTCGATGGGGTGGACCGACGAACGGGTCGAGTTGCTCAAAAAGCTTTGGGCAGACGGCCTCTCCGCCAGCCAGATCGCGGCCGAGCTTGGCGGCATCACCCGCAACGCGGTGATCGGCAAGGTCCACCGCCTGGGGTTGTCCGGCCGGGCCAAGAGCCCCTCCTCGGCCTCCCCGCGCCCGCGCAAGGCCCGCACCTCGTCCCACATGATGCGGGTGCCCCGCGCCGCGATCCGCGGCAACACCGCGCTCGCCTATGACTACGAGGTCGCGCCGGAGCCGGAACTGATCGAAATTCCCGAGCAGCAGCGCAAGACGCTGCTCGAGCTCAACGAGCGGACCTGCCGCTGGCCGGTCGGCGATCCCGGCTCCTCGGACTTCTATTTCTGCGGCGGCGACGCGGAACCCGAGGCGCCCTATTGCGCATGCCACTCCCGCATCGCTTACCAGCCGGCAAGCGACCGCCGCCGCGACAAGCGGCCGTTCCGCTGATCCGAAACTGAATGAAACGAGCTGAGCCTGGTTGACCGGCCCGCTTGTGGCCGGTCAGTCGTTTTTGCCGAACCGGTCGTCGAAGGCGTAGCCGGCGCCGCGCACGGTGCGGATCGGATCGGCGTCATGGCCGCGGTTGATGACCTTGCGCAGCCGGCCGACATGGACGTCCACCGTGCGCTCGTCGATGTAGATCTCGTTGCCCCAGACGCCGTCGAGCAATTGCTCGCGGGAGAACACGCGGCCCGGCCGCTCCATCAGGAATTCCAGCAGGCGGAACTCGGTCGGGCCGAGATCGATCGCGTGGCCGTCGCGCGACACCCGCTTCTTCTCGCGGTCGAGCTCGATATCGCCGATCGTCAGCACGTTCGCGACCCGCTCCGGATTGGAGCGGCGCAGCAGCGCGCGCACCCGCGCCAGCAGCTCCGGCACCGAGAACGGCTTGACGATGTAGTCGTCGGCGCCGGTCGCGAGCCCGCGCACCTTCTCGCTCTCCTCGCCGCGCGCGGTGAGCATGATGATCGGCAATTGCTTGGTCTCGGCGCGCGCCCGCAGGCGGCGGCACAGCTCGATGCCGGACAGGCCCGGCAGCATCCAGTCGAGCACGACAAGGTCGGGCGGTGCTTCCCGGAGCCGCGTATCGGCTTCGTCGCCGCGCGCGACCGTCTCGACCTCGTAGCCGTCGGCCTCGAGGTTGTAGCGCAGCAGCATGGTCAAGGGCTCTTCGTCCTCGACGATCAGGATGCGCGCGCTCATGCTTCGACGCTCTCCGTTCAGCGCTCGGCGGCGAATTGCGAGATGGCGAAGGTGGTGTCCTCGCCCTTCGGCCGCCGCTCGGTGATCGCCTCGCCGCCGATGATGTAATGCACCGTCTCGGCGATGTTGGTGGCGTGGTCGCCCATCCGCTCGACGTTCTTGGCGCAGAACATCAGGTGGATGCCGAAGGTGATGTTGCGCGGGTCCTCGATCATGTAGGTGAGCAGCTCGCGGAACACCGAGGTGCACATCGCGTCGATCTGCTCGTCGCCGCGCCACACCGCCATCGCCTTGGCGTCGTCGCGCCGGGCATAGGCGTCGAGCACGGATTTGAGCTGGCCGAGCACGAGGTCCGACATGTGCTCGACGCCGCGGATTAGCTTCGGCGGCGGGAAATCGCCGTTCAGCGCGATCACGCGCTTGGCGATGTTCTTGGCGAGATCGCCGATCCGCTCGATGTCGTTGGCGATGCGCAACGCGCCGACGATCTCGCGCAGGTCGACCGCCATCGGCTGGCGGCGCGCGATGGTGAGGATCGCCTTCTGCTCGATGTCGCGCTGCAACGTGTCGATCTGGGCGTCGGCGGCGGTGACCCGCTGGGCCAGCCCGGTGTCGCGGCGCGCCAGCGCGTCGATGCTGTCCGAGATCAGCTTCTCCGCCAGTCCGCCCATCTCGGCCACCATGCGGGCGAGTTCCTGCAGGTCGCTGTCGAAAGCCTTGCTGGTATGATCGCTCATCGCTGTCGTCCTTCCCTGACCTGCCTCAGCCGAAGCGGCCGGTGATGTAATCCTGGGTGCGGCGGTCGTTCGGCGAGGTGAAGATCTTGGTGGTGTCGCCGAACTCGACCAGCTCGCCGAGATACATGAACGCCGTGAAGTCCGAGACGCGCGCCGCCTGCTGCATGTTGTGCGTCACGATAGCGATCGTGTAGTCCTCTTTCAGCTCGTTGATCAGCTCCTCGATCTTCGCCGTCGAGATCGGATCGAGCGCCGAGCACGGCTCGTCGAACAGGATGACTTCCGGCCGCACCGCGACGGTGCGCGCGATGCACAGCCGCTGCTGCTGGCCGCCCGACAGGCTCAAGCCGCTGGCGTTGAGCTTGTCCTTGACCTCGTCCCACAGCGCGGCGCGCACCAGGGCATGCCGCACGCGATCGTCGAGCTCCGACTTCGACAGCTTCTCGTAGAGACGGATGCCGAAGGCGATGTTCTCGTAGATCGTCATCGGGAACGGCGTCGGCTTCTGGAACACCATGCCGATGCGGGCGCGCAGCAAATTGAGGTCCTGCGCCGGCGACAGAATGTCCTCGCCGTCGAACAGCACCTCGCCGGCGGCGCGCTGGTTCGGATAGAGGTCGTACATCCGGTTGAGGATGCGCAGCAAGGTCGACTTGCCGCAGCCCGAGGGGCCGATGAAGGCGGTCACCTTGCGGTC
>JAHCKF010000080.1 GCA_026125925.1 Pseudolabrys sp. | reverse complement strand
GCGCCGCCGCCGCCAAGCAGTGCGCCTCCTGCCACACCTTCGAGAAGGGCGGCCCGAACCGCGTCGGCCCGAACCTCTACGACATCGTCGGCCACGAGCGCGGCACCGGCCGCGGCGGCTTCAACTTCTCCGCGGCCATGAAGGCCAAGGGCGGACAGTGGACCTACGACGAGCTGAACAAGTTCCTGAAGGACCCGCGCGGCTACATCCCCGGCACCAACATGACCTTCGCCGGCCTGTCGCGTGACTCGCAGCGCGCCGACGTCATCGCCTACCTGCGGTCGCTGTCGGACAATCCGCAGCCGCTGCCGGCCGCCGCCGATGCCGGCGCCGCCGCCCAGCCCGCCGAAGGCGCCAAACCGGCCGATGCCAAACCGGCCGAGGCGCCGAAGAAGTAATCGGCGGCGAACGACGAATTTTGAACGGCCGGGCCCATCGCCCGGCCGTTTTATTTTGCGGCCGCGAATTGCGGCGATTGGCCACGGAGAATTGAGCCCAATCCGCCTCCCATGAGCCGGCGGCGCTGGCAGCGGACCGAAAAACCGACATAATCGGCGGTGAATCCGTCAAGGACGGCCGGGGCGGCGGAACCACGTTTGAGGTTATCGATTTGCCATACAATGAACCGCCCAAGCCTTTGGCCAGCAAGCCTTTCGCCAGCAAGCCTCTGCCCGCGATGTCATTGAGCCCGATGAACTTGTCACGTCGCAGTCTGCTGCGTGCGACCGGTGCTGCGCTGGCCGCCCCCGCCTTGTCCGGTCTAGGTCTCTCCTCCTTCGTCCCGGCGGCGCGCGCCGACGAGAAGGCCTGGAAGCACGGCCTGTCGCTGTTCGGCGACGTCAAGTACCCCGCCGACTTCAAGCATTTCGATTACGTCAAACCGGACGCGCCGCAGGGCGGCACCGTGCGCATGTCGGGCTTCGGCACCTTCGACAACTTCAATGAGGTCGTGGCGATGGTGAAGGGCAACCTCGCCATGGGCACGAACTTCATCTACGAGGCCTTGATGACCCCGTCCTTCGACGAGGTCTCGACCGAATACGGCCTCATCGCCGATGCCGCCCGTCACGCCGACGACCATTCATGGGTCACCTACCGCATCAACGCCAAGGCGAAGTGGTGGGACGGCAAGCCGGTGACGGTCGAGGACGTCATCTTCTCCTTCAATGTGCAGAAGGAGAATCGCCCCGACCTCGCTGCCTATTACCGCCACGTCACCAAGGCCGAGAAGACCGGCGAGCGCGAGATCACCTTCACCTTCGACGGTCCGGGCAACCGCGAACTGCCGCAGATCGTCGGCCAGTTGTCGGTCTATCCGCAGCATTGGTGGGAAGGCACCGACAAGTCCGGCAACAAGCGCGACATCACCGCGACGACGCTGGAGCCGCCGCTCGGCTCCGGGCCGTACCGCATCAAGGAATTCGCGCCCGGCCGCAACATCGTCTACGAAAAGGTCGCCGACTATTGGGGCAAGGACCTCAACGTCAACATCGGCACCAACAATTTCGCCCAGATCCGCTTCGAGTATTTCCGCGACCAGACCGTCGCGCTGGAAGCCTTCAAGGGTGACCAGATCGACTGGCGCACCGAGACCAACGCCAAGGACTGGGCGACGTCCTACGATTTCCCGGCCTTGCGCGAGAAGAAGGTGGTGCGCGAGGAATTCGCGCAGACGAATTTCGGCATCATGCAGTGCTTCGCCTTCAACATCCGCCGCGACAAGTTCAAGGATGCGCGGCTGCGCCAGGCGTTCAACTACGCCTTCGATTTCGACGAGATGAACAAGCAATTGTTCTACGGCGCCTACAAGCGCATCGACAGCTATTTCTTCGGCACCGAGCTCGCCTCGTCCGGCGTGCCGCAGGGCATGGAGCTCGACATCCTCAACACGGTGAAGGATCAGGTGCCGGCCGATCTGTTCACCAAGCCCTATGCCAATCCGCCGAGCGGCGATCCGCAGGCGGCGCGCACCAATCTGCGTACGGCGCTGACGCTGCTGCGCGAGGCCGGCTACGAAATCCGCAACACCAAGCTGGTCAATGCCAAGTCGGGCGAACAGCTCAGTGTCGAATTTCTGCTGGTGCAGCCGGCCTTCGAGCGCGTCGCGCTGTTTTACAAGCCGGCGCTGGAGCGCATCGGCATCGCGGTGTCGATTCGCACCGTGGATACCTCGCAATACGAGAACCGGCTGCGGCAATTCGACTACGACATCATCGTCGCGTCGTGGGGCGAGTCGCTGTCGCCTGGCAACGAACAGCGCGGCTACTGGGGCTCGCAGGCCGCCGATCAGCCGGGCTCGCGCAATGTCGTCGGCATCAAGAACCCGGCGATCGACAAGCTGATCGACCGCGTCATCTTCGCCAAAAGTCGCGAGGAACTGGTCGCCGCGACGCACGCGCTCGACCGCGTGCTGCTGTGGAATCACTACGTCGTGCCGCAGTGGAGCTATCCATTCCAGCGCACGGCGCGCTGGGACCGCTTCAGCCGTCCCGAGACCATGCCGAAATACGCGGCGTCGTCGTTCCCCACTATCTGGTGGTGGGATGAAGCCAAGGCGGCGAAGGCGAGGCGGTGAGTTCTTCCCTCTCCCCTTGTGGGAGAGGGTGCCGAGCGAAGCGAGGCGGGTGAGGGGTCGGAGTTTGCAAAAGGATGTTGAGCCAACGTGAAGACTGACCCCTCACCCGGTTCGTGCCTCGCAGGCTCGGCACTCACCACCCTCTCCCACAAGGGGAGAGGGGAAGCGGGGCTCACGCGCCGCCACGTTCTGATCGCCGGCACTGCTGCATTTGCCGTGGCGCAGATACCGCGGTCGTCTTACGCTCAAGCCCAGCCCATCGCCCTCGACACCGAGCGTCACGGCATGTCGGCCTTCGGCGATCTGGCGCTGCCGGCGGACTTCAAGCACTTTCCTTACGTCAATCCCGACGCGCCGAAGGGCGGCGCATATTCCGAGAACATCTCGCGGCGCACCTACAACGGCTCGTTCCTCACCTTCAACACGCTCAACACCTACATCCTCAAGGGTGACGGCGCTTACGGCATGGACGCCACCTTTGCCACGCTGATGGCGCGGGCGAGCGACGAACCAGACGCGATGTACGGCTTTGCGGCCAAAAGCGTGCGCATCGCCGATGATGGGCTAACCTATCGTTTCACCTTGCGCGACGGCCTGACCTTCCACGATGGCTCGGCGCTAACGGCGGATGACGTGGTGTGGTCGCTGAACACGCTGAAGGACTTGGGCCATCCGATCATCACGCAGTTGCTGCGCGATTTCGACAAGGCGGAGGCCGAGGGCGGCAAGGTGGTGATTGCGCGCTTCAAGGCCGGCCGCGGCCGCGAGGTGCCATTGTTCGTTGCCGGTCTGCCGATCTTTTCGAAGGCTTACTACGCCAAGAAGCCGTTCGACGAATCGACGCTCGATATTCCGCTCGGCTCGGGCGCCTACAAGGTCGGCCGCTTCGAAGCCGGGCGTTACATCGAGTTCGACCGCGTCAAGGACTGGTGGGGCGAGAAGCTCCCGGTCGAACTCGGCCAGAACAATTTCGACACCATCCGCTACGAATATTACCGTGACCGCGAGGTGGCCTTCGTCGGCTTCACCGCGCGCAACTACACCTTCCGCGAGGAATTCACCGCGCGCACCTGGGCGACGCGTTACGACTTCCCGGCGATCAAGGAAGGCAAGGTCAAGCGCGAGACGATCCCCGACGATACGCCGTCCGGCGCGCAGGGCTGGTTCATGAATACGCGGCGGCCGCAGTTCCAGGATCGCCGCGTGCGCGAGGCGCTGATCGATACTTTTGACTTCGAATACACCAACAAGAACATCATGTACGGCGCTTACAAGCGCACGCATTCGGTGTTTCAGAATTCGCCGCTGATGGCGGCCGGCAAGCCGGACGCCGCCGAGCTCAAGCTGCTGGAGCCGTTCCGCGGAAAGGTACCGGACGAGGTGTTCGGCGAGCCTTACGTACCGCCGGTGACGGATGGCAGTGGGACGGACCGTAAAGTGCTGCGCACGGCGGCAACGCTGCTCAATGAGGCGGGCATCGTTTTGAAGGACGGCAAGCGCATGATGCCGGACGGCAGGCCGTTCACGATCGAGTTCCTGTCCGAGGAACCGAGCTTCCAGCCGCACCATCTTACGTTCATCAAGAGCCTGGAGCTGCTCGGCTTCCAGGCCAGCTTGCGACTCGTCGATCCGGTGCAATATCGCGCTCGCGTCGACGATCGCGATTTCGACATCACTGTCGAACGCATGAGTTTTTCCTCGACGCCGGGCGACTCGCTGCGCAGCTATTTCAGTTCGCAGGCGGCGAAGGCCAAGGGTTCGCAGAATCTCGCCGGCATCGCCGATCCGGCGATCGACGCGCTGGTCGAGAAGATCGTCGAGGCTTCGAC
Organism: Pseudolabrys sp.; assembly: GCA_026125925.1. The sequence continues at coordinate 6,442 of JAHCKF010000080.1, read as the reverse complement.
CCGCGAGGACATGACGGCGGCCTGCAAGGCGCTCGATCGCGTCATCCGGGCCGGGCGGTACTGGATTCCGCAGTGGTATCTGGCCTCGCATCGTATCGCTTATTGGGACGTGTTCGGCCGCCCGCAGCGCCAGCCGCGCTACTCGCGGGGCATTCCGGATACCTGGTGGGCGGCGGAGAAGAAATAGACCGTCATCCTGAGGTGCGAGCGGCGACAGCCGCGAGCCTCGAAGGATGGCAGCCCCTGACGCCTCGACCGTCCATCCTTCGAGGCTCCCTCCGCTATCGCGGAGGTCGCACCTCAGGATGACGGGTTAGGTGACGGACCAACGATACTGCGCTAACAGGAACCCATGACCGCCTATATCCTCCGTCGCCTGCTGTTCATCGTGCCGACCATGTTCGGCATCATGCTGGTGTCCTTCGTGGTGGTGCAGTTCGCGCCCGGCGGACCGGTGGAGCAGGTGATCGCCAAGCTGTCGGGCTCCGAAACCGGCGCCACTTCGCGCATTTCCGGGGCGCAGGGCGATTTCAGCAATCGCGGCATGGCGCAGGGCGGCTCCGGCGTCGATGCCGTCAATTCCAAGTACCGCGGCGCGCAGGGGCTCGACCCAGCTTTCATCAAGAAGCTGGAGAAGCAGTTCGGCTTCGACAAGCCGGCCTATGAGCGCTTCGGCATCATGCTGTGGAATTACATCCGCTTCGATTTCGGCTCGAGCTACTTCCGCGACGTCACCGTGCTGGAGCTGATCAAGGAGAAGCTGCCAGTGTCGATGTCGCTCGGCATCTGGATGACGCTGCTGACCTATCTGATCTCGATTCCGCTCGGCATCAAGAAGGCGGTCGACGACGGGTCGCGCTTCGACATGTGGACCTCGACGGTCATCATCATCGGTTACGCCATTCCCGGCTTCCTGTTCGCCATCCTGCTCATCATCCTGTTCGCCGGCGGCTCGTTCTTCAACTGGTTCCCGTTGCGCGGGCTGGTTTCGGACAATTTCTGGGCGATGCCGTGGTACGAGCAGATCCTCGATTACTTCTGGCATCTGACGCTGCCGATCCTGTCGATGGCGCTGGCGGCCTTCGCCACCATGACGCTGCTGACCAAGAACTCGTTCCTCGAGGAAATCCGCAAGCAGTACGTGCTGACCGCGCGGGCCAAAGGCTGCTCGCGCAATCAGGTGCTCTACGGCCACGTGTTCCGCAACGCGATGCTGATCGTCATCGCCGGTTTCCCATCGGCTTTCGTGTCGGCGTTCTTCGCCGGCTCGCTGCTGATCGAGACCATCTTCTCGCTCGACGGGCTCGGCCTGCTCGGCTTCGAAAGCGTGCTGAATCGCGACTATCCGGTGGTGTTCGCGACGCTCTACATTTTCTCCCTGGTCGGCGTCATCGTGAACCTGATCTCCGATCTCGCCTATACGTGGATCGATCCGCGCATCGATTTCGAGTCGCGGGAGGTCTGAGCCGTGGACGCCCGCGCTGAAGCCGCCGCGACTGTGACGCCGACCGGGCCCGAGCCGGTGCGCCGGCGCTGGCTCGGCCTGTCGCCGCTCAACCGGCGGCGCTGGGAGAACTTCAAGACCAACCGCCGCGGCTACTGGTCGCTGTGGCTGTTCCTGGCGATGTTCATCATTTCGCTGTTTGCCGAATTCGTCGCCAACGACAAGCCGATCTACATCCACGTCAACGGCAAGTCGTTCTTCCCGGCGGTGTTCACCTATCCGGATACGGCCTTTGCCAAGGAGAAGGACCCTCTGTTGTTCGGCACGGCGGCCGATTATCGCGACGATTATCTGATGGGGCTGATCAAGCAGGAAGGCGGTTTTGTCGTCTGGCCGCCGATCCCGTTCTCCTATTCGACGCAGGTCTCGAAACCGCCATCGCCGTTTCCGTCGAAGCCGACCTGGGCATTGACCGAGAAGGATTGCGAATTCGCCGCCAAGAACAACTTCGCCAAATGCGGCACGCTGGAATACAACTGGCTCGGCACCGACGATGGCGGCCGCGACGTGCTGGCGCGCCTGATCTACGGCTTCCGGATTTCCGTGCTGTTCGGCCTGTGCCTGACGATTGCGTCGTCGATCATCGGCATCGCCGCCGGCGCGGTGCAGGGCTATTTCGGCGGCTGGACCGACCTTCTGTTCCAGCGCTTCATCGAGATCTGGACCTCGGTGCCGGAGCTCTATCTGCTGCTCATCATCTCGTCGATCCTGGTGCCCGGCTTCTTCGTGCTGCTCGGCATCCTGCTCTTGTTCTCCTGGGTGCGGCTGGTCGGCCTGGTGCGCGCCGAATTCCTGCGCGGGCGCAACTTCGAATACATTCAGGCGGCGCGCGCGCTCGGCGTCGGCAACATGACCATCATCTTCCGTCACCTGCTGCCGAACGCGATGGTGGCGACGCTGACTTTCGTGCCGTTCATCCTGTCGTCGTCAGTGATGACGCTGACGGCGCTCGACTTCCTCGGTTTCGGCCTGCCGCCGGGTTCGCCGTCGCTCGGCGAACTTCTGAGCCAGGGCAAGGCCAATATCCAGGCGCCGTGGCTCGGCCTCACCGGCTTCTTCGCCATCGCCATCATGCTGTCGCTGCTGATCTTCATCGGCGAAGCGGTGCGCGACGCCTTCGATCCGCGCAAGACGTTCCGGTGAGCGCCATGACCCCGAAAGCCATGTCCGAACCGCTGCTCAAGGTTTCCGATCTCTCCGTCGCTTTCGGCGATGGCGCGCGCGAGGTCCAGGCCGTCAAGCATGTGTCGTTCGAGATCGGCAAGGGCGAGACCGTGGCGCTGGTCGGCGAGTCCGGCTCCGGCAAGTCGGTGACGGCACTGTCGGTGATGAAGCTGCTGCCCTATCCGGCGGCGCGCCATCCGTCCGGGGCGATCACCTTCAAGGGCCAGGAATTGCTGGCGATGCCGGAGAACGAGATCCGCAAGATTCGCGGCAACGACATCACCATCATCTTCCAGGAGCCGATGACCTCGCTCAACCCGCTGCACACGATCGAAAAGCAGATCGGCGAGGTGTTGCTGCTGCACAAGGGCATGACCGGGCAGGCGGCGCGCGCCCGCATCGTCGAACTCTTGACGCAAGTCGGCATCCCCGACCCGGAAGGTCGCCTCGCCAGCTACCCGCACCAGATGTCGGGCGGCCAGCGTCAGCGGGTCATGATCGCCATGGCCTTGGCGAACGAGCCGGACCTGTTGATCGCCGACGAGCCGACCACGGCGCTCGACGTCACCGTGCAGGCGCAGATCCTCAAGCTGCTGAAGGACATCCAGTCGCGGCTCGGCATGTCGATGCTGTTCATCACCCACGACCTCGGCATCGTGCGCAAGCTTGCCGACCGCGTCTGCGTCATGCAGCGCGGCGAGATCGTCGAGCAGGGCGCGGTCGAGGATGTCTTCACCAAGCCGCAGCATCCCTACACCCAGGCGCTGCTCGCCGCCGAACCGAAGCCGGACCCGGCGCCGCCGAAGCCGGATGCGCCGGTGGTGGTCAAGACCGACGATCTCAAGGTGTGGTTTCCGATCAAGCGCGGCGTGCTGCGCAAGGTGGTCGGCCACATCAAGGCGGTCGATGGCGTCTCGGTCGAACTGCGCAAGGGCGAGACGCTCGGCGTCGTCGGCGAATCGGGCTCCGGCAAGACGACGCTCGGCCTCGCCATTTTGCGGCTGATCTCGTCGGACGGGCCGATCGTATTCATGGGCGAACCGTTGCAGGGCCTGAAATTCAAGGAAATGCGGCCGCACCGCCGGCACATGCAGATCGTGTTCCAGGACCCCTACGGTTCGCTGTCGCCGCGCATGTCGGTGTCCGATATCATCGAGGAAGGCCTGTGGGTGCATCACCCCGAGCTGGGCGAGGCCGAACGCGAGCAACGCGTGGTCGCGGCGCTCACCGATGTCGGGCTCGATCCCGAGACACGGCATCGCTATCCGCATGAATTCTCCGGCGGGCAGCGCCAGCGCATCGCCATTGCCCGCGCGCTGGTGCTGGAGCCGAAATTCATCGTGCTCGACGAGCCGACCTCGGCGCTCGACATGCTGATCCAGGCGCAGATGGTCGATCTGTTGCGCGACCTGCAGAAGAAGCGCGACCTCACCTACATGTTCATCTCGCACGATCTGCGCGTGGTCGCGGCGCTGTCGTCGCGGCTGCTGGTGCTGCGCAACGGCAAGATGGTGGAGGAGGGCGCGGCGGCCGAGCTGTTCAAGAATCCGAAAAGCGATTACACTCGCGCGCTGTTCGCCGCCGCCTTCCATATCGAGACCGCGGCCGGCAATGCGGTGGCGCAGTAGATGGACAAGCCGCCTGTCGATCGCCCGGCGGATGTCGAGCTCGGTGAACCGGAGATTCTGGCCAAGGGCTACCGCGAGTACCGCCGCTACCACCTGACATTACGCAACGAAGGCCACGCTTCGCTCCGCCAGGAGCGCGACATCCTGGTGGCGGGACAGATCATCGCGGTGCTGCCGGTCGATCCGGTGCGCGGCGAAGTCGTGCTGATCCGCCAGTTCCGCCTGGCGGCGCATCTCGCCAGCGGCAAGGGCGAGATGCTGGAAATCGTCGCCGGCGGCGTCGAGCACAGTGAAGACGCCGAGACCGCCGCCCGGCGCGAATGCGAGGAGGAAATCGGCGTCGCGCCCGACAAGCTCGTTCAACTCTTCAGTTTCATGACCACGCCCGGGATCACCGACGAAACCATCGCCCTGTTCCTGGCGAGCGTCGATGCATCGCGCGTGCCGCCGCGATCCGGCGCGGCCGACGAGGGTGAGCGCATCGAGACGATCCGGTTGCCGATCGATGACGCCGTGGCGCTTGTGCAACGTGGCGGCATCGCCAATGGGCCACTGATCCTGGCGTTGCAATGGCTGGCGCTCAACCGGACGCGGCTCAATGATTTGCTGCAGGCCTGATCTCACATATTGTTGATTCGCAATATGATGCGGCAATCGGGCATGAGCGTCGAAAGCTTATCAGGAGTATCGATCGTGGCCGCTGCGCTCTTTCGCTTCGCCGCCTTATCGCTGGGCCTGCTGTTCGCGCCGCTGGCCGCACAGGCCGATGAGGGCCAGTTCCCGATCATGGCCGACGACGGCACGGTGATTGCCAATCACAGCGTGCCCCCGGAGCTGGTGCAGCGCATTGAAACACTGAAGAACATCGTTGTCGTCGCCAACCCGAAGGGCAAGGTGACATTGTATGAGTTCTACGATTTCAATTGCCCCTATTGCCGCCGCGCTTCGCTGGATCTTGCTGAGTTGACGCAGACCAACAAGAACGTGCGCCTGGTGCTGGTGCCGTTTCCGGTACTCGGCATCCCGTCGATCCTGGCGGCGCGGGTCGAATACGCCGTGGCAAAAATGGCCTCGCCCGAAGACTTCTACAAATTCCATCACCTCGTTTACGCCGGTCGCGGCACCATCGACGACCAGCGTGCTTTCGCGGCGGCCAAGGAGATCGGCCTCGAGACCGTCGAGGTGCGCAAGATCGCCAGTGAAGATCAGTTCGCCACGGTGATGAAGGAGCATCTGCGCGTCGGCGATCAGCTCGGCATCCAGGCCACGCCCGGCATCGTTGTCGGCGGCGTTGCCATCGTCGGCTATCCGGGCAAGAAGGCGCTAACGGCGGTGGTCGAGGCGGTCGCCAAATGCGGCACCGTGATGTGTCCGAATTAATTTGTCGTCCCCGCCTGCGCGGGGACGACGAGAAGCGCGGCGCTAGGCCTGCACCCGCCGCACACTCGTGACCTCACTACCCGCCACCTTGATGCGCGCAACGGCATCGGCGATCGGTTCGATCGCCGTCATCATGTGATGGGCATTGGCGTGGATCATGGTCTCGGCATCGCGAGCGATGGCGACGTGGCCCTTCCAGAACACGAGATCGCCGCGCCTGATGCTGCCGAGCGCGACTGGACGGCCGAGCGCCTGTTCCTGCATATAGGTGTCGCGCGGGCAGGTCTGGCCGGCGGTTTGCAAAGCAAGTTGCACCAATCCCGAGCAGTCGATGCCGAGCCATGACTTGCCGCCCCACAGATAGGGTGCGCTGACGAACATCTCGGCAATGGCAACGAAGTCGCTGTGCTTGTCCTCGATCGGTGCGACGTGGCTCAGCGGATAGTGCCAGCCGTAGCCGTCGACCGCGAAGCTGTCGGTCGTCTTCGCAATGACGATGCCCGCGCCCATCGGCAGCGCGATCATCGGCGGCAGCTTGATGTTGGCGGCCGGAAAGCCGAATGTGCGCGGCACGCTGACGCGATGCGTCGGCGTTGCGCCAACGGGCCCGAGCGCGTTGGCCGATACATAGCCGACATAGCCATCGCTCTCGAGCTGGCCCCAAGCCCAGCCTTCCTCGCTCATCTCATAAACCGTGATGCGTTCGCCCTTCAGCGCCTGGGTGTCGAGCGCGGCCTCGTGCGCCGGATCGCGGCGCAGATCGGCA
>JAHCKF010000008.1 GCA_026125925.1 Pseudolabrys sp. | reverse complement strand
GGCCGCCGTGTTGTCCAAAGTCGTGTCGTCGCTCGCCATGCTGTTTCCAAATTTGCCGCCCAGGACACCGCGGCGCCCTCGCCGGGCTGCGTGTCGCCCGCCCCCCAATGACGTGCCGGTTACCTCGATGTCAAATGGCTTGCCACCCGTGACGGGACCTGTGGTACAGGGCGCGCGATGAGCGCACCTGTTGTCACCCGTTTCGCCCCCTCCCCGACCGGCTTCCTCCACATTGGCGGGGCCCGGACGGCGCTGTTCAACTGGCTCTATGCCCGCCACTGCGGCGGCAAGATGCTGCTGCGAATCGAGGATACCGACCGCGAGCGCTCGACCGACGCCGCCATCGACGCCATCCTCGACGGCCTGACCTGGCTCGGCCTGACCTGGGAGGGCGACCCGATTTTCCAGTTTGCCCGGGCGGCCAGACATCGCGAAGCGGTCGAGCAACTCATCGCCGCCGGCAAGGCCTACCGCTGCTACGCCTCGCAGGAGGAATTGACGGTCATGCGCGAGGCCGCGCGCAAGGAGGGCCGCTCCAAGCTCTACAACGGCCTGTGGCGCGACCGCGATCCGTCCGAGGCGCCTGCCGGCGTAAAACCGGTCATCCGCCTCAAGGCGCCGGCGACCGGCGAGACGGTGATCGAAGACCAGGTGCAGGGCCGCGTCGTCTGGCAGAATTCCGATCTCGACGACCTCGTCCTCTTACGCTCCGACGGCACGCCGACCTACATGCTGGCCGTGGTGGTCGACGACCACGACATGGGCGTTACCCACATCATCCGCGGCGACGATCACCTGACCAACGCCGCCCGGCAGACGCAGATCTACGAGGCGCTCGGCTGGAGCGTTCCGACGATGGCGCATATTCCGCTGATCCATGGGCCGGACGGATCCAAGCTGTCGAAGCGGCACGGGGCGCTCGGCGTCGACGCCTACCGCGCCATGGGCTACCTGCCGGCGGCGATGCGCAATTACCTCGTCCGCCTCGGCTGGTCGCATGGCGACCAGGAGATTTTCACACCCGAGGAGATGATCGCGGCTTTCGACCTGCCGGCGGTCGGACGCTCACCGGCCCGCTTCGACTTCGCCAAGTTGGAAAACCTCAACGGCCACTACATCCGCAATACGCCTGACGCGGAATTGATTACCGCGCTCGAGAACCTGCTGCCCCACATCGCCGGCGGCGAGGCCCTGGCCGGGACGATGAATGCGGTGCTGCGCGACAAGCTGCTCGTCGCCATGCCGGGCCTCAAAGAGCGCGCCAAGACGCTGATCGAATTGTTCGAGGCCTCGCGCTTCGTCTGGGCGAGCCGACCACTAGCCATCTCCGACCAGGCCAAGGGGCTGCTGACGCCGGAAGCCAAGGCGCTGCTCGGCAAGCTGATCCCGGCACTCGAGAGAGTTCCGGAATGGACGGGCCCCGCCATCGAAGCGGTGGTCCGCGGCTTCGCCGAGACTGCGGCGGTCAAGCTCGGCGCCGTCGCGCAGCCCTTGCGTGCGGCCCTGACGGGCAAGACGACGTCGCCGCCGATTTTCGACGTTCTGGCTGTGCTGGGCCAAATCGAAAGCCTGGCGCGGCTGCGCGACCAGGCCGCGTCCTGATGTGTCGCCCGCGGCACCGGATTTCCGGTGCCGATTGCTCTTTCGGTCACCGAATCCATGCCCATATGCCGGTCAGGCCCTGCGTTTGCGCAATCTTGCAGCGCACACACGGATGGGCTACCGAAATGACGGCCGGATGCCTCTGGCGCCTCCCGGGCGCTATCTCCATCCGGTTTTAAGGCCACTACAGCAGCGCAATGCCGCTCCCAATCCGAGGGTTCGACCATGGACGCCAAAACGGACGCCAACAAAGCAACCGGCTCGATCACCGTCGGTAACAAGAATTACGACCTGCCGATCTACAAGGGCAGCATCGGGCCGGATGTCCTGGACATCTCCAAGCTCTACGGCCAGAGCGGCATGTTCACCTACGATCCGGGGTTCACCTCGACGGCGAGCTGCGAATCCAAGATCACCTACATCGACGGCGACGAGGGCGTGCTGCTGTACCGCGGCTATCCGATCGACCAGCTCGCCGAACATGGCGACTTCCTCGAGACCTGCTACCTGCTGCTGTACGGCGAACTGCCGACCGCCGCCCAGAAGGCCGACTTCGACTACCGCGTCACGCGCCACACGATGGTGCATGAGCAGATGAGCCGGTTCTTCCAGGGCTTCCGCCGCGACGCGCATCCGATGGCGATCATGACCGGCTCGATCGGCGCGCTGTCGGCGTTCTACCACGACTCCACCGACATCTCGGATCCGACCCAGCGCATGATCGCGTCGCTGCGCATGATCGCCAAGGTGCCGACGCTCGCCGCCATGGCCTACAAGTATTCGGTCGGTCAGCCCTTCGTGTATCCGAAGAACGATCTCGATTACGCTTCGAACTTCCTGCACATGTGCTTTGCGGTGCCGGCTGAAGAATACAAGCCGAACCCGGTCCTGGCGCGCGCCATGGATCGCATCTTCATCCTGCACGCCGACCACGAGCAGAACGCCTCGACCTCGACCGTGCGTCTGGCCGGTTCGTCGGGCGCCAATCCGTTTGCCTGCATCGCGGCCGGTTGCGCCTGTCTGTGGGGGCCCGCGCATGGCGGCGCCAACGAAGCCGCGCTCAACATGCTGAGCGAGATCGGTACGGTCGATCGCATTCCGGAATTCGTGCGCCGGGCCAAGGACAAGAACGACAGCTACCGCCTGATGGGCTTCGGCCACCGCGTCTACAAGAACTACGATCCGCGCGCCAAGATCATGCAGAAGACCTGCCACGAGGTGCTGGCAGAACTCGGCATCAAGGACGATCCGCTGCTCGATGTCGCCATGGAGCTCGAGCGCATCGCGCTGCACGACGAGTACTTCATCGAGAAGAAGCTGTACCCGAACATCGACTTCTATTCGGGCATCACGCTCAAGGCGATGGGCTTCCCGACCACGATGTTCACCGTGCTGTTCGCGGTTGCCCGCACCGTCGGCTGGATCGCCCAGTGGAAGGAAATGATCGAGGATCCGAAGCAGAAGATCGGCCGTCCGCGTCAGCTCTACACGGGTGCGACCGAACGCGATTACGTGCCGACCTCGCGGCGCAAGTAATCGGCTTCACCGTCGAAACGACATTATGGCCGGGCCTCTCTCGCCCGGCCATTTTCTTTGCCCATCTTCCATCACGCCATCTCGGCGATGGCCTTGCGGAAACGCAGCATCGCGACGCTGAACAGCACCGCGGCGATGCCGATCAGAGCCAGGAACTGCGGCCATACCACCGACAAGCCGGCGCCGCGGAACAGGATCGCCTGCGCCAGGGCCACGAAATGCGTGGTCGGCGCCACCAGCATCACATTCTGCACAAAGACCGGCATGCTCTCGCGCGGCGTCATGCCGCCCGACAGCATTTCCAGCGGCACGATTACCAGAATCAGCAGCAGGGCGAATTGCGGCATCGACCGCGCCAGCGTGGCGAGGAAGATGCCCAAAGAGGTGGTCGCGAACAGGTTAAGCGCCGCGCCCAGCAGGAACAACATGACCGAGCCTTGAATCGGCACCCCCAACAGCCCCTGTACGACGAAGGCGAGCGAGGCGGCATCGGCGACCAGGACCACCAAGGCCATCGACCACACCTTGCTCACCATGATCTCCGCTGGCGTCACCGGCATGACCAGGAGATGTTCGATGGTGCCGTGCTCGCGTTCGCGGATCAGCGCCGCGCCGGTAAGAATTATCGACAGCAATGTAACCTGGTTGATCACTTCGATCACACCGCCGAACCATGATTTGTTCAAGCTCGGATTGAAGCGGTTGCGCAGCGCCAGATCGACCGGCAGCACGGTTTCGGCGCGGTAGCGGCGCAAGAAAGCGGCCGCCTCGGTGGCGACGATGGTCTGTATATAGCCTTGGCCGGTGAAGGCCTGGGTGATCCGCGTGGCATCGACATTGAGCTGGATGGCAGGCTGCCGGCTGGCCAGCAAGTCGCGCTGGAAGTTCGGCGGGATATCGAGCGCGAAGGTGGTCAAGCCGGCATCCATCTGCTTGTCCATCTCGTCGCGCGTGATCAGCGCCGGCGGATTGAAATATGGTGGATAGAACGCCGACACCAGACGGGTCGACAGCGCTGAGCGATCTTCGTCGACGATGGCTGTCGGCGCTTTATGCAGGCTGTCGGGCACGACCGTCGCGGCCGTATATACCGCGAAGGTGAAGGCGTACACGATCAGGATCAACATCACGGGATCTCGCACGAGGCTTCGCAGTTCCTTGACGCCGAGATTGATGACGTTACTGACACGCATCGCTCAGGCCTCCTGCTTCTTCAGCAGAAGGGCGCATAGTCCCAGCAGCACCGGTACCGCGACGAGCAGCGGCACAAAGGACGCCTGCAAATCGACGAAATGCAGCGCCTTGGCGAAGGTGCCGCGCGAGATGGTGAGAAAATAAGTGGCCGGGTATATCTTGCCGATGAAGGCCCCCGCCCCTTCGAGCGACGACACTGGGTTGATGAAACCGGAATACTGTGCCGCCGGAATAAGCGTGACGATGGCGGTGCCGAAGATCGCCGCGACCTGGCTACGCACGAAAGACGACATCAACAGCCCCATCGCGGTCGCGGAGATGACGTAGATGAAGGCGCCGGCGAACAAGGTCGGGAAGCTGCCCTTGAGCGGCACGCCGAACAATGTGACCGCCAGCAGCGTCAGCAAGAGGAAATTCAGCACCCCGATCGCAACATAGGGTAACTGCTTGCCCAGCAGGAATTCGAGTCGCGTGGTCGGCGTGACATAAAGGTTGATGATCGAGGCAAGCTCCTTCTCCCGCACCACACTCAGCGCCGTCAGCATCGCGGGGATGAGCAGCAGCAGCATCGGGATCACGGCCGGCACCATGGCGACCAGACTCTTGACGTCAGGATTGTAGCGGTAGCGGATCGCGATACTGACCGGACTGATGAGGCCGCCCTTCTGCGTCAGCCATTGTGTATGTAGCGCCTCGACATAGCCCTGCACCGTCTCGGCCCGCATCGGCATCGAACCGTCGATCGAGGCACCGATGTTGACCTGCTGGCCGCGCGCGACATCGCGACCGAAGTTGGGGGGAATTTCGAGCGCCAGCGTCAATTCACCGGCGCGCATGCGCCGGTCGAGATCGCCATAGTCGACGATCGGCGCCTTCTCGTTGAAATAGCGCGAGCCGGAGAAATTGAGCACATAGTTCTGGCTGGTCGTGGTCTGGTCGCGGTCGAGCACGGCAAAGGACAGTTTCTCGACGTCCAGGGTGATGCCGTAGGCCATAATGAACATCAGGATCACACTGCCGAGCAGCGCCAGCGTGGCACGAATCGGATCGCGGCGCAGTTCGAGTTGCTCACGGTGGGCGTAACTCAACATGCGGCGCACATCGAACCGGCGCGACGGCGGCCGCAGCCGCGGTACGACCGGCGGCGCTGCAACCGCAGTCTGGTCGGCGCCGGTGGCCTGTTCCAGATAGCCGATGAACGCCTCTTCCAGGTTGCTGGCGCCGCGCTGTGCGATCAGTGCCTTGGGCGTGCCGCTGACAAGGACGCGGCCTGCATGCATCAGCGAGATGCGATCGCAGCGTTCGGCCTCGTTCATGAAATGCGTCGAGACAAAGATGGTGACGCCGTCTCGGCGCGACAGATCGATCAACGTCTGCCAGAAGGCATCGCGCGCTATCGGATCGACCCCCGAGGTGGGCTCGTCGAGGATAAGCATCGCAGGTTTATGAATCATGGCGACGGCAAGCTGCAGGCGCTGGCGCTGGCCGAGCGGCAGCGAACCCGGCAACTCATCGATGAGTTCGGCGAGGCCGAAACGCTCAGCCACCTCAGCAACACGGCCGGGAATGTCCACCGCCGGCATCTGGAACAGGCGGGCATGCAGTTCCAGATTTTGCCACACCGTCAGTTCGGTATAGAGCGAGAAGCCCTGTGACATATAGCCGACGTGACGGCGGGTCTCCATGTCGTTGGCGTCGATCGGCTGCCCGAACAACCAGCCTTTGCCGCCGCTCGGTGACAGGAGGCCTGTCATCATTTTCATCGTTGTGGTCTTGCCGCAGCCGTTGGAGCCGAGGAAGCCGAAAATCTCACCTTTCTCGATGCGGAAGCTGACATCGTCGACGGCGACGAAGTCGCCGAAACGCATGGTGAGATGCTGGGCCTCAATGGCGATGTCGCCACCGTCCGGCGATCGCGGCGTCACCACAACGGCGCGATGCTGCCGGCGCGATATCTCGGGCAGCAGCGCGATAAAGGCATCCTCCAAAGTCGCTGCCTGGGTGCGCGACAGCAGATCCTGCACCGAGCCGGTGGCGAGTACGCGGCCATCATTCATGGCCACCAGACGCTGGAAACGCGCGGCTTCCTCCATATAGGCGGTAGCCACCACTACGCTCATGCCAGACCTGCCGGCGCGAATGCGATCGATCAATTCCCAGAACTGACGGCGTGATAACGGGTCGATGCCCGTCGTCGGCTCGTCGAGAATCAGCAAATCGGGGTCGTGCACCAGAGCGCAGCACAGGCCGAGCTTCTGCTTCATGCCGCCTGACAGTTTGCCCGCCGGGCGGTCTACGAACGGAGCAAGCCCCGTGCTTTCCACCAGCTCGGCAATGCGTTCTCTGCGTTCCTCGTGCCCTTGACCGAACAGGCTGGCAAAGAAGTCGATGTTCTCGAATACCGACAAGGTCGGATAGAGATTCTTGCCGAGTCCTTGCGGCATATAGGCGATGCGTGGACACACCGCGCTACGATGCTCGGCATCGGCCATGTCGCCGCCGAGTACTTCAATGCGGCCTCCCTGAATTCGGCGAGCGCCGGCGATGAGCGCGAACAAGCTCGATTTGCCGACGCCATCGGGGCCGATGAAACCGACCATCTGGCCGGCCGGCACATCGAGCGTCACAGCGTCGAGCGCGAGCGCCGCGCCGTAGCGAAGCGTGATGCCGTTCAATCGGACGACAGGGTCGGCCGCGGGTACTTCACTCATTGCGGCAGTTTGACCGCCAGGTTCGACGGCCACTCCGTAGTCGGGTTGAGACGCACGTAAGCCATGCCCGGCAGGCCGGTCTTCACTTGCTGGATATGTTTGCGCAGCAGATCCGGCGAGATCTTGGCTTTGATGCGGAACATCAACTTCTGCCGTTCTTCCGACGTCTCCACGGTCTTCGGTGTGAACTGAGCGACATCGGCGACGAAGGTGGCGCGCGCCGGCACGACATATTGTGGGATGGCATCGAGCACGAGATGCACTTCGGCGCCGATTGCGATGCGGCCGGCGGCGTCAGTCGGCAGAAAGAACGTCATATAGACGTCGCTCAGATCGACCATGTTCAGGACTTTTCCGCCCGCGCCCAGTACCTCACCCGGCTGGGCCACACGATATTGGACCCGCCCATCGCGCGGCGCGACCAGGGTGGCATCCTTGATGTCCGCGCTGATCCGATCGACGGTCGCTTTGGTGGCATCGACCGCGGCCTCGGCATCGATTACCTGCGCCTGCGCCGCGCTGATTGCGGAATCGACCGCAGCCGCTTGCGCTTCGGCCGCGCTGACCGCAGCTTTGGCACCTTCGTAGCGCGCGCGGTCATTATCGAGATTTTCAATGGAGCCGCTGCCGGACTTGGCGAGTTGGTCGGAGCGCTCAAAGCGCTTCTGGGCGGCATCCAGTTCGGCATTACGCTGAGCGATCACGGCGATGGCAGCCTGCTTCTCGGCCTGGCGCTGCACCACCTGGCTCCGCGCCGTATCGATGGCAATGGCGGCGCGCCGCACCTGCGCTTGCGCCTCACGGCGCTGCGCTTCCAGCACCTCGGTATCCATCCTGGCGAGGACTTGGCCGGCGGTGACGAAGTCGCCCTCATCGACCATGACTTCCCTGAGCCGGCCCGGAGTCTTCGCTGCTATGTCGATCTCGGTCGCTTCGATGCGCCCGTTGGCGCTGGCAATGCCGGCCGGCAGCGACGACACATTAAGCCAGTGCCATAGACCATAGGCGCCACCGCCAACCACGACAGCAAACACCGTGATCCAAATTCTTGTCTTGTCCACGATTTTGGACCTTGCCTTGTCGCTCGCCATCGAGAGTGCGGTCCGCCTGCGACCGCGGTGGTTAAGCCATTGGAACGTTTCGACGAAGATCGAGAATTGGACGCCAATGCTTCGGTTGCTGAATACCCGGTCCGCCGGGCGAAGCTGTTGACTTAACTCAAGGGCACAGGCTCAGGGCAGCAGCCGCCGTCGCGCGCACCGTCGGCTGGATCGCCCAGCTGAAGGAAACGATCGAAGGATCCGAAGCAGAAGATCGACCGTCCGCGTCAGCTCTACACCGGCGCGACCGAACGCGATTACGTGCCGACCTTGCGGCGCAAGTAACTGACGTTTCACGTCGAAGCGAATGACAACCGTGGCGCCAGCAAAACGCCGCGGTTTTTCGTTCCCCCAATCTCAAATTATTCTATTTCTAACATATTGATTTCATTTGATTATTAATTGCTTATGGGTCCGCGGCGGGTTACCTGTCGGTTCGCTGGTGACCGAAGAAGGACCGCGCCGTGCAGACCAAAACCATCCGCGCCTGGTCCTTCGTCCACACCTGGACCAGCATCATATCGACCGGGTTCCTGCTGCTCCTGTGCCTGACCGGCCTGCCGCTGATCTTCCATGAGGAGATCGATGGGTTCCTGCACGAGACGGTGCCGGCGGCAAAAGTTGCGCCGGGCACGCCGGCCGCCAATCTCGACAAGGTCGTCGCCAATGGCATGGCCAGGGCGCCTGGCGAATTCCTTCAATTCCTGATCTGGGACCGCGACGATCCGAACGTGATCTGGCTCAGCGTCGCCAAGGCGCAGGACGCGCCTTCAGAGAACAACCGGTCCCTGCGCGTCGACGCCCACACGGCGCAATATCTCGACGCGCCGCCGCCGGACGGGCATCTGACCTACTATCTGTTCAAGCTGCATGTCGATCTGTTCGCCGGCCTGCCCGGCAAGCTGTTTCTCGGCTTCATGGGATTGCTATTCGTCGTCGCCATCGTTTCCGGCGTCGTCGTCTATGCGCCGGCGATGCGCAAACTCGATTTCGGCACGGTGCGGACGGAGCGCTCGCGGCTCCTCAAATGGCTGGATATTCATAATCTCGTCGGCGCCGTCACGATTGTCTGGGCCGTGGTGGTCGGCTTCACCGGCGTCATCAATACATGGGCCGATCTCGTCCTGAAGGTCTGGCAGGCGGACCAATTGACCGCGATGGTCGGGCCGTACCGGAGTGCGCCGCTACCGCGCCAATTCAGCAGCATCCAGAAGGCGGTGGAGTCGGCGCAAGCGAAGTTGCCGGGCATGACGCCGTATTTCATCGCCTATCCGGGCACGGCCTTCACCAGCACCGGGCACTATGCCGTGTTCATGCGCGGCACCTCGCCGCTGACGTCGCGCTTGATGCAGCCCGTATTGATCGACGCCAGCAACGGCCGTTTCGCCGATACGCGGGAAATGCCGTGGTATGTGCAGACGCTGCTGCTGTCGCAGCCGCTGCACTTCGGCGACTATGGCGGCATGGCGCTGAAAATCGTCTGGGCCGTGCTCGACATCTTGACCATCGGCGTGCTCGGCAGCGGCCTGTATCTGTGGATCGCGCGCCGCTTCGGGCGGCGCCGCGAGCCGCGCGCCATCGCCGTGCCGGCCGAATGACGATGGAGCTCCGCCGGCGACGGCCCCGTTCCCTGGGCGAGGTATTCGCCATTCCGGCGGCGATCGGCCTCGCCAGCGGCGCCGGCCTGATCGTGGCGCTGGTCGATGACGGCTGGTGGGATATCGTTGGCTGGGTCGGCCTCGGCATCGCACCGGCGATTGCGGCCCTCTATCTGGTGCGTCCCAGATCCACGGCCTGACGCAGGAGGTGTCTGCCCCAAGAGCGGACGCGTTATCACTGCCGGTCTCCGGTTTTCTATTCTATAATCGAAATTGATGCTTGATTAGCTGGATGGTCGCCCTTAGGCTTTACTGAACCGTTTAGTTAAATCGTTAGTGTGGTGACTTTTGACGAAGAGCCCGGCTATCGCGTTCTCAAATGTCGGCTTGGAACTCGGCGGCAGCATCATCTATCGCGGTCTGAGCTTTACAGTGGCCCCCGGTGAATTCGTCTGTCTCCTCGGGCCCTCCGGTTGCGGCAAATCCACTGCCCTGCGTCTGATTGGCGACCTGATGCCGTGGCAGTCCGGCACGGTCGAGGTCGAAGGCCGCACACCGGCGCAGGCTTGGGAGAGCTTGGCTTACGTCTTTCAGGCACCCCGACTCCTCCCTTGGAAGAACGCCCTCGATAACGCCGCCTTCGGCATCGAGATGCGCCGGCCGGCCGAAAGCACCGACGCGCGCCGGGACAAGGCCCGGGCCGAACTGTTGCGCGTCGGCCTTGGCAACGACATGCACAAGATGCCGCGTATGTTGTCCGGCGGCGAACGTCAACGCGTCGCGATCGCTCGGGCGCTGGCGCTTGATCCAGACATCGTCCTGATGGACGAGCCCTTTTCCGCCCTCGATCACACCACGCGCGCAAGACTGCGCCAACAGATCGTCGATATCTGGGAAGAGCAGCGCAAGACGGTTCTGTTCGTGACGCACGACATCGACGAGGCGCTCTACCTCGCCGACCGCATTATCGTGCTGTCAAAGAAGCCGACCGTGGTGCGCGAGATTGTCACCGTCACCGCACCACGCCCGCGCGACACCGAACGCGACACCGCCCTGAAGGCGCAACGCGCGCATCTCGTTTCAATTTTCGACAGCATTGAGCAACAGGAGGTCGCATGACCACAGGAAGTTTCCTCCGAAGCACACGACTTGTCACTTTTGTCGTCGCGGCGGCGTTTGTGGCGACCGTCCTATCGCCCGCTGCCCAAGCCAAAGAACAGGTGACATTCGGCTATCTCGCCGATCCCTCACATGAAGCGGTGATGTGGGCCTTGCGCAATGGCAAGGTCGCCTCCGACACGATCGAAGTGGTTGCGACGCCGCTGCAGATCCCCGCCCTGATCCAGGCAACTTCGGCCCGCACCTACGACGTCATCCAGACCGCCGCCATGGCGATTCCTCCGGCGCGCGCCCGCGGCCTCGACTTGCAGATCATGGGAGCCGGCCTACGTTACCACACGTCGGGCGAAGGCGCGGGCATCTGGGTCAAGAAGGACTCTCCGATCAAGACGGTTGCCGATCTCAAGGGCAAGCGCCTCGCGGTTTACTCGCTTGGTTCAGCCGGCATCACCCTCGTCCGTATCGCCCTACATGACGTCTACGGGCTTAACGTCTCTCTTAAGGACGGCGACCTTTCCTTTGTCGAACTGCCGGCGCCGGCCATGCCCGCCGCCCTGGCCACCGACAAGGTGGATGCCGCGACCTTGATTCACGCGCAAGCGTTCGCCGCTATGAAGAGCGGCGAATTCCGTCCCATCGCCCAGACCGCCAAGGACTTGACCGACAAGTTCGGCGTCCGCATGGTCTCGGCCGTGATCGCAGGTTATGGCGAAAAGCTAAAGGAGAAGCCGGCCGTTTACCGCGAATTCCAGCGGGTTCTGCGCGCCTCCATGGAATACGCCAAGAGCCATCCGGACGAGGTTTTCTCAGCCGTCGGCAAGCAGGTCAATATTGATCCCGAGTTCTTTAAGGCCTGGTTCTCGCGCTTTTCGGATTTCCCGGCGATCTTGTCGGCCCAGGACGTCAAAGCGATCGACATCCTTTGGTCGAAGTCGAAGGAACTGGGAATCCTGAAGGATTACCCGCCCGTCGAAGAGACGATCTGGAAGGACGCCGTGCGCGAGTAGCGTCCTTCGGGCACCCGGTCGGCACCATCTCATGAGAGCATTCATCATCCAGCACCTGAGCCGGGCATGGTCGAGTGGGACCATGCTCGCTCATCTTTTCACGGTCGCATTTCTGCTCGCCTGGTGGGGCTATTCGTTCATTGTCCCGGCCTATCAGCTTCCGGGCCCCGGCCTCGTTGCCACCCGCGCCATTGCGTTTCTGCAGGATAGCGACGAGTTCGCCCAGCTTCTTCTGTCGCTGGCGCATGTCAGTATCGCGATCGCGGCCGCGTTCGTCATTGGCAGCCTTCTGGCGGCGCTCGCCCATTACGTAAGGCCGCTGCGCCTCCTGATCGACGGCCGACTGACCCCGTTCCTCAATGCGTTTTCGGCCATCGGCTGGCTGTTCCTCGCCATGCTTTGGTTCGGCCTCGATAGTTTCACGGTGATCTTTGCCGTGACGCTCATTCTGATCCCGTTCACGATCATCAATGTCAGAACGGGTCTGCAGGAACTCGACGCCGATCTCATCGAACTCGGCCGCAGCCTGTCGCGAAATCCGTTTCAGGTTGGCGTCCGGATCGTCGTGCCGCTGCTCGTGCCCTACCTGTTTGCATCGCTGCGCAACAGCTTCGGCGTCTCCTGGAAAGTCGTGCTGACAGCCGAACTGTTCGGAGGCAGCGGCGGCGTCGGCTTCCTGCTCAACATCGCCCGTCAGCAATTCGATACCGAAACGATCTTCGCGATCATCGGCTTCATTCTCTGCTTCGTCGCGTTCTCCGAGATCATTCTGTTCCGGCCGATTCAGCGGCACCTCGACCGGAGCTACGGGCGTGTCTGATACCGCCGGCAAACCCGCACTGCTCGACCGGTTGATCGCCGACGGCACGATTGTCGCACTAATCGTGGTGTGGTGGCTAATCGCCCGGCAACTGCCAACCTACGTTCTGCCAGGTCCGTACGACGTGCTGCAATCCCTGGCGCGTTTTGTCACGGACGGGGCTACCGCTTTCAATGCCTTCGTCAGCCTCACTCGCGTCGTTGCTTCCGTCCTGATCGCCATGGTGATGGGGGTTCTGATCGCGCTCGCCGTTCAGGCTGCGCCAATTCTCAATGCCACCGTCGAGCGCCGCTTACTCGTCTTCCTTAGCAGCTTCCCGTCCGTCGGCTGGGCCATTCTCGGCGTAGTATGGTTCAAGATATCGACGCCGACGGTCCTCTTCATCCAGACGGCGATTATCCTGCCGTTCTGCATCGTCAATGCCCTGGCCGGCTTCCGGCAGCTCGACCAGGAGTTGGACGAGATGGGCCTGAGCATGACGCGAAGCCCGGTACGCCGCTTCTTCAAGCTCACGCTTCCACTGATCGCGCCGTTTCTGGTCGCCGGTCTGCGCATCGCCTACGGCATCTGCTGGAAGATTGCGCTGGTTTCGGAGCTGTTCGGCGCCTCATCCGGGCTCGGCTATCTCCTGATGAACGCGCAATCGACCTCCGACGCTGCCATGGTTTTCGCCTGCTGCCTGGTCATCGTCGTGATTTACACGGCGACCGACTACCTGCTCCTCAAACCACTCGCTGAACGCTTCTCCGTAAATCAGGGACTACAGACATGACCACGACCGTCGTCGAAAAGATCGGGCCGTCCCCGCGCGTCGCCGTTGAATATGCCGGCGAAGGCGAGCCCATTCTGTTCATGCACGGCATCGGCGGCAATCGCCGTAACTGGCGCGATCAAATCCCCGCCTTCGGCAAGCACTTCAAAGCGATCGCTTGGGACGCGCGCGGTTACGGCGACAGCGACGATTACGAGGGGCCGCTGAATTTCCATTCCTACGCAGACGACGTGGTGCGCGTGCTCGATCATTTCGGCGTCGCGCGCGGCAATCTGGTGGGCCTGTCCATGGGCGGCCGCATCGCCATGGATTTCGCCGCGCGTTATCCCGACCGTCTGAAATCCCTGGTTCTCTGCGATACCCACAAGGGCTTTGCCGGCCTGTCCGAGGAGGCGCGCGCCGCCTTCATCGCCTCGCGCAGGGAGCCGCTCGTCAACGGCAAGGAGCCGAAAGACATTGCGGGTCCGGTCGCCAAGACCCTGATCGGCCCCAACGCCTCCACCGAGGCGTTCGACGCTCTGGTCGACAGCATGAGCCGGCTGCATAAGGAATCGTACATCAAGAGCATCGAGGCCTCGGTGAACATGGACGTTCGAACCGATCTAGCCAACATCAAGGTCCCGACTCTGGTAGTCGTCGGCAGCGCCGACCGGCTGACGACGGTCGAAATGGCACGATCGATCGCGGGCGATATCGCCGGTGCGGAGTTGGCCATCATCGAGAATGCCGGCCACCTCGTGAACATAGAAGAGCCAGCCAAATTCAATGACATCGTCATCGAGTTTCTGCGTCGCAAACTGAATGGATGAGACCTTGGCTCAAGATACGACCATGCCGTCCCGGCGGCGCTCCGCGCCCCCGGCACGGGAATTGATATTGAAGGCCGCGACCGAGGCCTTCGTGGCTCACGGCTACGCCGGAACGAGCATCGACCAGATTGCGGCCCAGGCCGGCGTCTCGAAGCCGACGATCTACAGTCACTTCGAGGGCAAGGAGCAACTATTTGTCGCGATCATGAACCAGGTCTGCGACAACTTCGAAGAACCGTTTCTCGCACCACATGCTGACAGCGAGGATCTACACACGATCCTGAACCGGATCGCCGCGAACTACACGCGCTCGATTCTACAGCCGGGCGTCATTGCCATGCATCGACTTTTTGTCGCGGAGGCCGAGCGCTTCCCGGAATTGTCGCGGCGTTACTATCAGGTCGGCCCGCAACGTGTGCACAACACGCTGGCCGGGTTCTTCGCCAATCGGATGGCACGCGGCGAGATCGCAACCATGGACGCGATGCAGCTGGCGAAATTCTTCGCCGCGCTCGTCATCGCGCCAACCCGCACGCGGTGCCTGTTCGCTGTCGAGCAGACATTCGACTGGGATGAACTCGATCGTCAGAGTCGCGAGGCGGTGTCGCTTTTCCTGAACGGTTGCGGGACGCGCTGAGCGACTTTAAGGGATCGCAACCGGCTTTTCCTGCCCGGCGGAAGCCAGCATTGCCTCGATCAGCCGCATGACCTTGAGCGATTCCGCGCCGCTGACCTCCGGTTCGCGGTTACTGTCGATGGCATCGAGGAAATCGACGATCAGCGCCTTGTGGGCGTCGTTCGGGAACGCCATCGGATCGGCGCCGCCGCTCTTCGACGCCGCGCCCTCATGGTGCAGGTGGCGGCCATCCTTGTAATAAATATCGAGCGTCTCGGCATTCAGCACAGCGGTGGCGTTGGCGTAGGCCAGTTCGAGCTTCTCCGGGAATCCGGGATAAGACACGGTCGTGGCGTCAATGGTGCCGATGGCGCCGTTGCCGAATTCGACCGCCGCCGCAGCGATGTCCTCGGTGTCGATCTTGCGCAGCGGCGAGGTCTTGGCGAAGGCGGTGACGCGCGTGATCGGCCCGGTCAGGCTCTGGAACAAGTCGAGCGTGTGGATCGCCTGTGTAATCAGCACACCACCGCCGTCGCGGGCTTTCATGCCGCGGCCAGGCTGCGCGAAATACTCCGGCGTGCGCCACCAGCGGATCGACGCCGAGGCTGACACCAGTTCGCCGAGTTCGCCGCTCTTTACCGCGGCGCGCAGCTTGCGCGAAGCGTCACGGAAGCGGTGTTGCAGCATGATGGCGAACTTCTTCCCTGCCCTCCCCATGGCGGCGACCTGCTTTTCGCCGCGTTCGCTGGTGAAGTCGATCGGCTTCTCCAGCAGAACGTGCTTGCCGGCGGCGGCGCATTGCTCGACCAGTTCGAGATGCGACATCGGCGGCGTCAGGATGAAGACGACGTCGATCGACTTGTCGTTGAGAATGGCGTCGAGGCTGTCGACGACCGGATGCTTGCTGGCAGCGGCGAAGGCCTTGCGCCGCTCGGCCGACGGCGTGAAGCAGGCGGCGATCTCGACGCGGTCGGACAGCTCTTCGAGGCTGGTGAGATGTGGCTTGAGGGCCATGCCCAGCCCGACAATGCCGACGCGATGTTTCGCCATAACGTTCCCTTCCCCCGCCGCGGCTTTTCAAGGCGCCGCTGGCGAACCGATCGTCATACGATCATGTGTGATCAGGCGTGGCCGGCCTTGCCGTTGAGCTTCGGAGCTTTGGCCCCGTCATAGCCCCACTGCACATAGACGCCGGCCCAGGTGAAGCCACCGCCGAAGGCCGCCAGCACCATCTTGTTGCCCGGCTTGAGCTGTGATTCGTAATCGCACAGGCACAGTGGGATGGTGGCGTTGGTGGTGTTGCCGTATTTGTGGATCGTCACCATCACTTTGTCCATCGACAGGCCCATGCGCTCGGCCGTCGACTCGATGATGCGCTTGTTGGCCTGGTGCGGCACCAGCCAGTCGATCTGATCGCCGCGCAGGTTATTGCGGGTCATGATCTCGCCGGACACTTCGGCCATTTTGGCAATGGCATATTTATAAACCGCCGCGCCCTCCTGGTGCACATAGTGCAGACGCTTGGCGACGGTTTCGGCGCTCGCCGGCATGCGGCTGCCGCCGGCCTTCTGGTGCAAATGGATTGAACCCGAACCGTCGGAGCGGATCAGCGCATCCATGATGCCGTAGCCCTGGTTGTTGGGCTCGAGCAGCACGGCGCCGGCGCCGTCGCCGAAGATCACGCAGGTGGCGCGGTCCTGATAGTCGATGATCGATGACATCTTGTCCGCCCCGACCACGATCACTTTGCGCGCGGTGCCGGTGGCGATGAACTGCGAGGCGATGGTCAGAGAATAAAGAAATCCCGAGCACGCCGCCTGCACATCGAACGAGCCGATATTGTTGATGCCGACCATGTCGCAGATCAGGTTGGCGGTCGACGGGAACTGCATGTCCGGCGTCGTCGTCGCGCAGATCAGGAGGTCGATCTCGCTGGGATGAGTGCCGGTCTTTTCCAATAGCCCGCGCACGGCCTGCGCGCCCATGTGCGAGGTGCCCAGCCCCTCACCCTTGAGGATGTGGCGCTCCTTGATGCCGGTACGCTCGGTGATCCACGCATCGGTGGTGTCGACCATGTGCGCAAGGTCGGCATTGGTCAGCACGTCCGGAGGGACATAGCCGTGAACGGCGGTGATGGACGCGCGGGACGGGACGGGCAAGGGACTCGGTTCCAGTTTCGTGTGCCAAGGACATAACGCGTGGAACGGAAAGTTCAAACTACGCCGTCCGCGGGGCGGATGCTACTTTTTCACGGGCTTCAAGGTTAAAATCGGGCAATTTGGAAAGGATGATGGCGGCGGCCCGGTCGCTCGGCGCACCCTGGCCGAGCCCCATGATGCGGTCGAGCCTGGCGAAGGCCTCGACCTGGCGCCGCCGTTCCGGGGTATCACCCAACAGTGGCCGCAGGGCCGCCGCCAGCCGCTCCGGCGTGCATTCGTCCTGGAGAAATTCGGGCACCACGCTCTCGCCCAAAACCAGGTTGGCCAGGATCACCGATGGCACCTTGATCAGAGCCCTCGCTACCAAGGCCTCGAGTGGTGAAACCTTATAGCCCGCCACCATCGGCACGCCGGCGAGCGCCAGTTCGAGGGTCGAGGTGCCGGATTTGGTCAACGCCGCCCGGGCGCGACGGAAAGCGGCATCTTTCTCGGCGGGATCGGTGACAATCCGGGCCGGGACCGGCCAGTTCGCGAGGGCCTTGCCCACTACGGCTTCCAAGCGGGGTACTGTCGGAACCACCACCTCAAAAGCCCCGGATTGGGCCGCCTGGCCCAGCGCCGCGCCGAACACTGCGGCCAGCCGGCGGACCTCGCCGGACCGGCTGCCAGGCAGAGCCAGCACAAGCGGCGGCCCTTCCAGGCGGCTCGTTGGGCCGCCCTGGGGCCGCAAGTCGCCGACCTGTTCACCGAGCGGATGGCCGACAAAATCGGTCGGCGGTCCGCCCAGGCGCGTCATTGCCTCGGGCTCGAATGGCAGCAGCGCCAGCACCCGGTCCACATAGGTGCGCATGGCCTTCGCGCGGCCCGGCCGCCACGCCCAGACCGACGGGCAGACATAATCGACGATCGGAATCTGTGGAGCGCGGGCGCGGACCCTGCGGGCGACGCGATGCGTGAACTCCGGGCTGTCGATGATGACGAGGACATCGGGCTTTGCCGCGACGACGGCGTCCGCCGTCTGCGTGATGCGCCTGAGGATCGCCGGCAGGCTTTTGGCGATCGCAGCAAAGCCGATGATGGCCAGTTCGCCGAGCGGAAACAGGCTCGGCACGCCCTCGCCCGCCATGTGACTGCCGCCGACGCCGGCGAATTCGATGTCGGGCCTTGCACGCCGCAACGCCCGGATGAGCGCCGCGCCGAGGCGATCGCCGGACTCTTCGCCCGCCACCAGATAGATGCGCGGGCCCCGAGACGGCGCCACGGTGGTCATGATCGTCGTTCCGGTACGCTGACGATGAAGATACCAGCGCGGTCGGCGGCGGAGACGAGGCCTTCTGCTTCGGCAATAACGGTCGCTCCGGCGACCACGGCTATGCCGGCAAGACCGGCACGTGCGGCACCGTCGACCGTCTGCGGCCCGATCGAGGGCAGATCGAAGCGACGATCCTGATTACGCTTCGGCGCCTTCACCATGACGCCGCGCCCGTTGGCGGCGCGGATGCGGCCATTGGCCCGCAGTTCGACGATCCGCGCCAGCATCTGATCGGTGCCTTCGACCGCCTCGACAGCCAGCACGTGACGGTGAGCGACGACGACGGCTTGCCCGATGTCGAAGGGGCTTGCGGCATCGAGATAATCGAGGCCGAACTCGATATCGGCGCGATCGGCTTCTCCCGGCTGGATGCCCCCGAGCACGCCTTCGGGCGCCAGGATCTGTGGCGCCACTTCGTGCGCGCCGCGCAAGTGAAATCCCTCTTCCTCGAGCAGGCGCGCCATGCCGGTGAGCAGATGATCGTCGCCGCCGCGAAACGCCGCGATGATACGCGGCATCATGGTCCAGGCCTTGAAGTCGGGGATCGTTTGCAGGATCCGCGGGCGCACCAGCGAGCCGATGAACACGACATCGCGCGCGCCCTCGGCGCGGGCGAGACGCATGAACTTGCCGATCTGGCCGATCCTGATGCGGTGATGCGGATAGCGCTCGACCGGCAGGCCGTCAGCCGCACCGTTCAACGGAAACAGCACCACCTTACGTCCGCGCGCCGCGACATAATCCGCGACCGCCATTGGCAAGGCGCCGCCGCCGCAGATCATGGCCAGCGGTCCTTCTGACGGCGCGGCCACATCGGCGCTCATTGCAGCTCTTCCGCCTCGTTGCGCCTGGCTGCCATCGTCAACGGCCGTTTGCCGGCACGGATGAACTCGATGATGCGCACGACCAGTGCATCGCCGGCATAGTCGGCGGCGACCTTCTCGAGCCGCGCCCTGAATTCGCCCTCGCCGAAAAACAGATCCTGATAGGCCGACCGCACGCGGTGCACGTCGCTCTTGCTCAGACCGCGTCGTCGCATGCCGACGACGTTGAGGCCGACGAGATCGGCGAGCGGTCCGTGCGCCATGCCGAACGGAATGACGTCGGCGCGGACGCCGGACAGGCCGACGATCATGGCGCCCTCTCCGATGCGCACGAACTGCCGCACGGCAACACCGCCGCCGAACACGACATTGTCCCCGATCTGCGAGTGACCGCCGAGCAGGACGTTGTTCGCGAAGATCACCTTGGTGCCGACAACGCAGTCATGAGCGACGTGGCTGCCGACCATGAAGAAGCAACTGTTACCGACGGTGGTGACACCGCGATCGGCCGCGGTGCCGGTGTTCATGGTCACATGTTCGCGGATGTCGTTGTCGGTGCCGATCTCCAGGCGCGTCGGCTCGCCCTTGTAGCCGAGCGACTGCGGCGGCGTGCCAAGCGAGGCGAATGGATAGACGACCGTGCGCGCGCCGATCGTCGTGTGGCCGGTGACGTTGACGTGCGAGACCAGCCGCACCCCTGCGTCCAACGTCACATGCGGCCCGACAACGCAGAAGGGGCCTATCTCAACGTCGGGACCGATGACCGCACCGGGCGCAATGCGCGCGGTCGGATCGATAACGGGATCGCTCATAACGGGCCTTTCAGCGCCCTAGCGGTCGGAAATCATAGCGCCGAGGTCGGCTTCGGCAACGACATTGCCGGCGACCTTGGCGACGCCGCGGTACCACCACATGTTCTTGCGCCGCGCCGTGCGCGTCATGTGGTATTCGAGCGTGTCTCCCGGCCTCACGGGCTTGCGGAATTTGGCGTTGTCGATGGTCAGGAAGAACACCGATTTCGGCTGCTCCGACGTGGTCACCCCGATGCAGAGCACACCCGCGGTCTGCGCCATGCCTTCGATCATCAACACGCCCGGGAAAATCGGATTGCCGGGAAAGTGGCCCTGAAACTGCGGTTCGTTGATGGTGACGTTCTTGATGCCGCGGCCGTATTCGTCGCCGCGGATATCGACGACACGATCGACAAGCAGGAACGGATAGCGATGCGGCAGCCTTTGCATCACCGTCGCGATGTCGGCCGCCTCGAGACTTTTGACAACAGTATCCATCGCAACATACTCACTCATCGGCGGCAGCGGCGTTATCGTTCTTCGCCAGCGCCATCCGCTTGACCATCATGATTTCCCGCAGCCACTGCCGCATCGGCTTGGCCGGCGAACCACCCCATTTCGCGCCCGGGGGCACATCCGTCGCGACATTGCTGCTGGCCGCGATCATGACCCCCTCGCCGATGGTAACGCCTGGAACGACGCCGGCCTTGGCGCCGAGCACAACGAAATCTTCCAGCGTCGAACTGCCGGAAATACCCACATAAGCCACCAGGACGCAATGCCGTCCGATCGACACATTGTGGCCGACCTGCACCAGGTTGTCGATCTTGGTACCCTCGCCGATCACCGTGTCCCGGATGGCGCCGCGGTCGATGGTGGTCCCCGAACCGATCTCGACGTCGTCCTGGATGATGACGCGGCCGACCTGCGGCACCTTGAGATGGCCGCCGCCGCCCATGACGAAACCGAAGCCGTCCTGGCCAATCTTGCAGCCGGGATGGATGATGACACGATCGCCGATCAGCGCGTTGCTGACCACCGTGGTGGCGCCGATGGAACAATCGCGCCCGATCCGCACGCCCGTGCCCACGACTGCATTGGCGCCGATGACCGTGCCGCTGCCGATCTCGGTGCCGCCGCCGATCACGGCGCCCGGCTCGACCGTGACGCCCGACTCCAGCCGAGCGGTCTCATGGATATGGGCGCCGGCCCTAGCGCCTTCCGATGCCAGCGACACCGGCCGCAGCGCCTGAGGAAACAGAGTCCGTGACACCTGGACGAAGGCGCGAAACGGATCGCGCACGGTCAGCGCCGTGACACGCGACGGCAGCAGCGCGACCAGTTCGGGCCGCGTCAGGCACAAGCCGGCATGGCTTGCCGCCGCATCCTTGGCGAAGTTCTTGTTGTCGAAAAACGCGATGTCGAAAGGCGAGGCGCGATCGAGCGCGGCGACATCGAAGATGCGGCGACCGCCCGTGGCGCCGTCGGGCGCTTGGGCGCCGGTCAGCGCGACGATCTCGTCAAGCGTCAGACCGTCGGATTCGCGGAGAAATACCGGCTCGCTCATTCTGCTTTTGCCGCCACGCTGAAAGCCGCTGCTGGTTGCACGAACCAAGCCGGGCCCGGCGATCACCGATCGCCGCCCCGGCCTGTCCAGACTTTCGCGTCGCCCGGCCCTTCCCGGCGGAGCTACGATTAGAACTTCGTGCCGCCGCCGAACCGGAAGATTTGCGTACGGTCGCAGACTTCGCCGCCGAGCGTCGCCTGCTCGCAGTATTTCTTGAGCGGATAGGCGAAGTCGAAGCGCAGCGGTCCGAGGGGCGAATCCCAGATCAGACCGACACCGACCGAGGCGCGGGTCTTGCCGATGCCGTCGAGGCCCGGCGTCATCGTTTCACCGGTGACATTCCACGAGGTCGGCCCCTCATAGCCCCAGACGTTGCCCGCATCGGCGAAGGTCGCGAACTTGATGCCGATTTCCTTCGGCAGGAAGTAGAGCGGCGTCTGGAATTCGACACTGGCGCCCCAGAAGTGCGTGCCGCCCAGGGAGTCGTTGTTGGTGCCGCTGGTCAGGTCGCGCGGACCGATGCCGCTCGGCGCGAAACCGCGAACCAGGTTCGGACCCATCTGGAAGTGATCCAGCATGCGCAGGTCCTTGCTGCCCCAGCCCGACACATTGCCGCCCTGGAGCTTGAGGACGCCGACCACATCCGGAACCACTTCGTAGTAGGTGCGCGCTTCCGCGGTGGTGCGGATGAAGTTGACGTCGCCACCGACGCCGGCGAAGTCCTGCTTCAACTCGGCATAGAGGCCGCTGGTCGGGTTCTTGTTGTTGTCGAGCGTGTTGTAGGCGGTGGTGTAGCCGAGCAGCGACACAGTGACCGGGCCGTTGGCCAGTTCCTTGCGGACCGCGAGCGACGCTTCGCCGTCGGCGTAACATTCATCGCCAGGCACCACCGGAATGGTATGCGGGGTGAAGCCGCCAGGCGTACCGCCGGAGAAGATCGAACCGGGCGCGGTGCTCGGATTCTTACAGTTGTTGTACTGATCCGGCAGCGTGATTTCCTGCCGATAGATCGAATAACGCGGCGCGAACGACAGTTCTTCCGTCAGCGCGAAGCCGAGCTTCAGGTTCGTGCCGTAGGTGGTGATGTCGTAGGACACCGAGTTCGATGCATCGTTCTTGCGCGCGAACAGGTCGATGCCGCCGGCCATGCGGTAGCCTAGCAGATACGGTTCGACGAAGTTGAGTTCGACGCCGCGGGTGCGCTGGCCCCAAGTCACGGCCGCCTTGGCGAACTGGCCGCGGCCCATGAGGTTGCGATCGGCGACGCTGGCCTCGGCGATGAAGCCGTCGGCCGTCGAATAGCCGCCCGCGATCGAGAATTCGCCGGTCGACTGTTCTTCGACATTGACGTTGACGATGACGCGGTCGGGCGCCGAGCCCGGCTCGGTGCTGATCTTCACCTGTTTGAAGAAGTTGAGGTTCTTCAGACGACGCTCGGCGCGATCGATCAGCGCGCGATTATACGCGTCGCCCTCGCCGATATCGAACTCGCGGCGGATGACGTAGTCGCGCGTGCGCAGGTTGCCGCGGATGTTGATCCGCTCGATGTAGGCGCGCGCACCCTCTTCCACCACGAAGGCGAGATTGATGGTGCGAGTCTCCGGCTTGCGTTCGCCGCGCGGGCGCACATTGGCGAAGGCATAGCCGCTCTTGGCCGCCTCGATGGCCATCGCCTCGACGCTCTTCTCAACCAGGTCGGCATTGTAGATGCTGCCGGGCGACAGCTTCACCTTGCTGCGCAGGGCGTCAGCGCTGAGCACGCGCACGTTCGAAATGACGTCCACCGTGCCGACGCGGTACTGCGGACCCTCGTCGATCGTGAAGGTGATGATGAAGCCCTTCTTGGCCGGATCGTATTCACCGACCGCCGAGAGAATGCGTACGTCTGCATAGCCGTGCTTCAGGTAGAAGCGGCGCAACAGATCACGGTCAGCTTCGACGCGATCCGGATCGTAGATGTCGGTGGTCTGCAGGAAGCTGAGGAAATTGGTCTGGGCCGTCTTGATGACGTCCTTCAAGCGGCCCGACGAGAACGCCTTGGCGCCGATGAAACGGATTTCCTTGACGCCGGTCTTTTCGCCTTCCTTGATCTCGAAGACGAGATTGACGCGGTTGTTCGGCAGCTCGATGACCTTCGGCACGACGCTGACGTCGAACCGGCCGGTGCGCTGATAGATGTCGATAATGCGCTGCACGTCCGCCTGCACGGTCGGCTTCGACAGCGTGCCCCGCGGCTTGGACTGCACTTCGGCCTTGAGCTGGTCGTCCTTGGCCTTCTTGTTGCCCTCGAAGGCAACCTGGTTGATCACCGGATTTTCGACGACGGAGACGACCAGACGGCCGCCGGCGTGACTGATGCGGACGTCGGAAAACAGACCCGTAGCGTAGAGCGCCTTGAGACCCTCGTCGGTTTCGACGGGGCCGAGGCGGCCGCCCGGGCCGGGCCGGAAATAGGATCGGATGGTGGCGGCTTCGACGCGGCGATTACCTTCGACGACGATCGAATTGGCCGATTGCGCAACGGCAACGGTGGAGACCGCAACAGTCAGCCCGGCGGCACCGACAAGGATACCGCCGAGGACCGCCAGAGAGAGGGTCAGTCCCCGAATAACCCGCACACTAAGTCCCATGCGCAACGCGCCCTTTTATTGTCCCTGCGGCCGTCACCGCAATTGGCCCCGACCGACTCTTAAGGCCCGCCGTGGGAGCTTTTTACAGCGTTTTGCAAGCACTGCAAACGAAACCGCCAGCCCAACTTTCCCTTTCCCCTCATCAAGTTGCCGCTCGGCAACGATTATGAGGTGGCGAGGTGCAGGATGTCATTAAAGGTTGCAAAAATCATCAACATGAGAACGATCGCCAGCCCGATGCGGAACCCGACCTCCTGGGCCCGATCCGACAGCGGACGGCCCCGAATGGCCTCCACCGCATAGAACAAAAGGTGGCCGCCATCGAGCAAGGGGATCGGAAACAGGTTCAAAAGGCCGATCGAGACCGACAAAACCGCTGCCAGGTTGATCAGCGGCCCGAATCCGCCGGCCGCCACCTGCCCGGAGACCTGGGCAATGCGGATCGGCCCGCCGAGCTGATCGGCTGAGTTGCGGCCGGAAAAAATACCCGCAATATATGCAAAAGTGTGATCGACGATCATCCAGGTCTGCTTGGCGCCTTCGGCCACGGCGCCGACCGGCCCGAACTTCTCGGTGGTGACGTCCCCGGCGGCGACCGACCGGCTGATGCCGAGCACGCCCAGCTCGTTGCCGAACTGGTCGCGCTTGCGCTGCGGCGTCGCCTGTAATGTCACGATCGACTTGTCGCGCTCGACCTCGATCTTGAGCTGGCGGTCGGCGCTCATGCTGACGATGCGCTGCATGTCCGAGAAGCTGCCGACGTGCTCGCCGTCGATCGACAGCACCAGATCGCCCGGCTTGAAGCCGGCGGCTGCCGCCGCCCCGCCCGCGATCACCTGATCGACGCGCGGCAGCATGTTCGGCTTGCCAACCACCATGAACAGGCCGGCGAAGATCACGATGGCGAGGATGAAGTTGGCGATCGGCCCCGCGGCCACCACGGCGGCGCGGGCCCAGACCGGCTTGTGGGCGAAGGAGCGCCGCTTCTGCTCGTCGCTCATGGCCGCGGCGGCTTCGAAATCGGGGACGCTCGCGGCGTTGTCGTCGCCGACGAACTTCACGTAGCCGCCGAGCGGGATGGCGGACAGCTTCCAGCGCGTGCCGTGGCGGTCGTTGAAGCCGACGATCTCCGGACCGAAGCCGAGCGAGAAGGCGGTGACCTCGACGCCGCACCAGCGGGCGACGAGGAAATGTCCCAACTCGTGGAAGAACACCACGATGGTGAGGACGAACAGGAATGGGACGATATAGCCGGCGGCCCCGCCGCCGAAGGCGCCCAACTGCTCCAGAATGCCCATTGTCAATCCTCGTCCGGCCCCGTCAAACGCCAGTATGGCGCGAAGGTCACTAGAATGCCTTTACGGCATTATTGAGCAAGAGATCCCGCGCCAGGGTTCTTGCGGTATGGTCAATGGCCAGCGCCGCCTCGACGCTGGCCGGATCGGCCAGAAGCCCACGGCGGTCGGCGGCTTCCAGCGTTTTCTCGACCAAGGCCGGAATGGCGGGAAAGCCGATCCGGCCGGCGATGAATTCGGCGACCGCGACCTCGTCGGCGGCATTGAGTACCGTCGGCGCCGCCCCGCCCGTCACCATGGCCTGGCGCGCCAGCGCCAGCGCCGGGAAGCGCGCAAGGTCCGGCGTCTCGAAAGTCAGCTCGCGCAAGGCGGCCAGATCGAGCCTGTTGACCGGCCCGTCGATGCGCTCCGGCCAGGCCAGACAATGCGCGATCGGCACCCGCATGTCCGGCGGTCCGAGCTGCGCCACCACCGAGCCGTCGCGGAATTCGACAAGGCCATGAACCACCGACTGCGGATGCACCAGCACCTCGATCTCGTCGGGCTTGAGGCTGAACAGGTGGTGCGCCTCGATGACTTCGAGGCCCTTGTTCATCAGCGTGGCCGAATCGACGGTGACCTTCGGCCCCATCGACCAGTTCGGATGCTTGAGCGCCTGCTCGAGCGTCGCCGCGCGGATCTGCTCCAGCGTCCATGTGCGGAACGGACCGCCGGATGCGGTGATAATGACCTTGGAGACATCGTCGCGCCGCCCGGCGCCGAGCGCCTGAAACACGGCGTTGTGCTCGCTGTCGACCGGCAGCACGGTCGCGCCCGAGGCCTTGGCCCGGCGCATGAACAACGCGCCGGCACAGACCAGACATTCCTTGTTGGCCAGAGCGACGGTCGCGCCGCGCTCGATCGCCGCCATCGTCGGCTTCAAACCGACCGCGCCGGCGATCGCCGCCATCACCCAGTCGACCGGATGTTCGGCGGCTTCAATCAGACCGGACTCGCCCGCGGCCGCCTCGATGCCGCTGCCGGCGAGCGCGTCCTTCAACTCCGTAAAGCCCGCCGGATCGGCGAGCACCGCGATGCGGGCGCCGACTTCGCGGGCAATGCGCGCCAGCGCCGCGGCGTTGCGATGCGCGGTGACGGCTTCGACGCGGAAACGCTCGGGCGACCGTTTGACGAGATCGAGCGTGGAGCCGCCGATCGATCCGGTGGCTCCGAAGATGCTGACACTACGCGCCGCGACCTGCCGCGCCGATCCCGGCGCCGGCCTTGACGAAGCCAGGCCTCCCTTGCCCATCGCGTTCACGGCTTTCACCACATCAACAATCCGCGCGCCGGCGCGTCGAAGCCGCCGCGCAGCAATCCGATCAGACAGGCCGCCAGCACCGCGGCCCAGAAGCCGTCGAGCCGATCCATCACACCGCCATGACCGGGGATCAGCGTGCTGGCATCCTTGGCGCCGAAATGGCGCTTCACGTGCGATTCCAGAAGATCGCCGGCCTGCGACAGCACCGACAGCACCAACGCCACGCCGGCAATGGCCTTAAGGTTGAACCCGCCAAACAACGCGGCAACCAGCACGGCCGCGACAATGGCGCCGAGCGTGCCGCCGATCGCGCCCGACCAGGTCTTCTTTGGACTCACCGACGGCATCAGCTTGGGTCCGCCGATGGCGCGGCCGGTGAAATAGGCCAGGACATCCGTGGTCCACACGATGGCGAAGATCAGCACGATCGCGACGAAGCCGAGCCAGCTGTCGCTGCGTAGCACGATCGGCGCCAGCATCATCGTGCCGGCATAGGCGATGCCGGACAGAATCCAGAGCCGGTCCTTGCGCGGCGCGAAGATCGACGCCGCCAGCGCGCCGAGCGCCACGATCAACAGCGCCACCATCGGATGCTCGCGCCACGCGAGCAGCGCCGCGACGGCGATGGCGCCGCCGCAAGACGACACGATCAGCTTGTAATCGCGGCCGGCGACCAGCGTGATCCATTCCCACAACACGGCGATGCCGGCCGCCGCCCAGAACAGCGCGAACGGCCACGAGCCCCAATAGGCAACGCCGACGGCGACCGGCGCCATCACGGCGGCGGAGGCGACGCGCAGCGCAAGATTACTCGGCGCGGGCTTCTTCGCGGCTTCTGCCGTCCCGGCGATCGGTGGCGCGGCGTCGTCGGCCGGCGGCACGATGTCAGGACCCTGTCTTGGCGACGAGACCGCCGAAGCGGCGCTCGCGCTGGCGGAATTCGCCAATCGCCGCTTCCAGCGCGGCACGGTCGAAATCGGGCCAGTATGTCGGCACGAAAACGAACTCGCTGTAGGCCGCCTGCCACAGCAGGAAATTCGACAGCCGCTGTTCGCCGCTGGTGCGGATGATCAAATCCGGATCGGGAATATCCGGCGCGTCGAGAAAGCCGGAGAAATTCTCGGCGGTGATGTCCCCGGCCTTGAGCTTGCCCTCCGCCACCGCCTTCATGGCGCGCTGCATGCCGCGCACGATCTCTTGCCGGGCGCCGTAATTGAAGGCGACCACAAGCGTGAGGTTGGTGTTTGCCTTGGTCAGCTCTTCGGCTTCGGTGAGCAGGCGGGCAATGTCCGGCTCGAGGCCTTCGCGCTCGCCGATGATGCGCACGCGCACGCCGCTTTTGTGCAGCTCGGCGAGATCGTTACGGATGAAGCGCCGC
>JAHCKF010000079.1 GCA_026125925.1 Pseudolabrys sp. | reverse complement strand
TCGGCTTCCTTGATCGCGGCCTTGGCGCCGGCGGTCATCCAGCCGCTGGGCGGTGAGATGTGCTGCGCGTGCGTGGTCGGGAACGCCGCGCGCTCGCGCAGCGAGGTGATGACTGCCGCGCCGGCGGTCTCGGCGAGTTCGACGCGCCGGTCCCAATGCAATTGCTGCCGCGAGCCGCGGCCGATCAGGAAGACCGGACGCTTGGCGGCCGCGACCATGTCGGCCACTTCGGCGATATCGGCCGGCGTGCCGCAGGGCGCATCCGGCGCGGCAAAGCGTTCGAGGTCCGGCAGGTCCACCGCATCGGCAATAGGCTCTTCCTGAAGACCGGCATCGAGGCAGACATAGACCGGCGCCTTTGGCGCGCTGGTGGTCATCTGCAGCGCGCGGGTCATGCTTTCGATGATGCCGTGAAGCGAGCGCGGTTCGTCATCCCACTTCACATAATGGCGGAGCAGGGCGCCCTGATCCTTGGCGGTGTGGATCCAGTCGATCCAGGGCCGGCGCTTTTCCGGCTGCACCGGGCCGGTGGCGCCGAGGATCAGCATGGGCACGCGATCGGCCCAGGCATTGAAGACGCCCATGAGGCCGTGCATGAGGCCGACATTGCTGTGCAGCACGCAGGCGAGCGGCTGGTCGGTGGCCTTCGCGTAGCCATGCGCGATCGAGACGACATGATCCTCGTTCAGGCACAGCAGCATTTGCGGCGCCGCGTTGCCGAGATAGTTGACCAGGCTGTCGTGCAGGCCGCGATAGCTGGCGCCAGGGTTGAGGGCGACGAAGGGTATCTTTGACCGGCGCAACAGCTCGGCGACAACATCGCTTTTCCAGGCGAGATCGTTGGCTTTTACCGGGACAGTGGGTCGGTCGATATCTTGCACGGCATGTCTCCCGAGACGCTTCAGCAATGGCGCGTTGACGACCGCGCACGAAATGCGCGGCCAAAAACAATAACATATAGCTTAGTTAAGTATATCTTTTTGTCCGCGCGTTCCCGCCGTACGGCTATGCGCTCAGGCGCGCTAGCCTTCGAGCGCGGCCGCAGTCAGTTCCGCCAGCGACAGCGAACTGGTGAGTCCGGGCGACTCGATGCCGAACATCTGCACCAGGCCGGGCACGCCGTGATCGGCCGGTGTATCGATGAGGAAGTCCGCCGCCGCTTCGCCGGGGCCGGTCAGCTTCGGACGGATGCCGGAATAGTCCGGCGCCAGCGCGCCATCCTTCAGGGCCGGCCAGTAAGTGCGGATGCGATCGTAGAATGCATCGGCGCGCGTCGGATCGACCGGGTAGTACTCCTTGTCGATCCATTCGACGTCCGGCCCGAAGCGCATGCGCCCGGCGAGATCGAGCGTGACATGAACGCCGAGGCCGCCCGTCACCGGCGTCGGATAGATCAGCCGGGTGAAGGCCGGCTTGCCGGCATAAGTGAAGTAATTGCCCTTCGCCAAGACCTGCTTGGGCACGCGCGCGGCCGGATAGTCCGGCATCGTCATCGCAATCTTCTGCGCCGACAGGCCGCCGCAATTGACGATGGCATCGAATTCCATCTCGCCGGCGTCGCTGCCGCCGAAGGCGACCACCCACTGGCCGTTCCGGCGCACCGCGTCGGTCACCGGGGTGTTGAAGGCGATGGCACCGCCGGCATCCTCGATGTCGCCGCGCAGCGCCAGCATGTAGTCATGCGCGCTGACAATGCCGGTCTCGGGCGAGAGCAGCGCCGCGGTGCAGGCTAGCGCCGGCTCCAGCGCTTTCGCCTCGGCGGCGCTCAGCATCGTCAGGCCTTCGACGTCGTTGATCTTGCCCTGCGCCGCGATCTGCTCGACCTTCGCGGTCTCGGCATCGCTGGTCGCAACGATCAGCTTACCGACTTTTTTGTGCGGCACGCCGTGCGAGGCGCAGAACGCGTACAGCAGCCGCCGGCCGGCGACGCAGTGCTTGGCGCGCAGCGAGCCGGTCGGATAATACATGCCGGCGTGGATGACCTCGGAATTGCGCGACGAGACGCCGGTGCCGATGGCGTTCGCCGCCTCGGCGACGATGACGTCATGGCCGCGTTGCGCGATGGCGCGCGCCGCGGCCAGGCCAACAACGCCGGCTCCGATCACCAGGACCTGCATTACAGGCGGCTCTCTTTCGCAGATGATTTGCGCCGCCGCTCGTCGCGCACGCCCGGCCGGAAACTCTTGGCCAGATGGATCGAGTTCGGCGTCTCGTCGGCGATGTGGCGGAGGAAATTCGCTACGGCGTCCATGTCGCGCGCGCGGTTGCCGGAGAACAGGCGGTCATTGATCCGGCGCAGCAGCGGCGTCAGTTCGTGAAGAATGGCGGTGCCCTCCGCGGTCAGGCGAATGAGGACGGCGCGGCTGTCTTTCGGATGCGGCTGCTTGTCGAGGATGCCCTTCTTGACCAGCTTGCCGACCTCGGCCGTGACATTGGCAGCGGCGACATGCAGTTGCCCGGCGAGCGTATTGATGCCGACGGCACCTTTCTTCTGCAGGTGCCAGGTCGCGAGCAGGATCGCGTATTCCGCGGCGCTCAGGCCGATCGATGTTGCCAGCGCGCGGCGCAGCGCCAGCATGCCGGCGGCGGCGGCGAAGAGGTCGGCGACCAGTTCGCGGAACTTGAGATCGGAGCCGTCGACGAGAAGTTCGGGCAGGCTGACGGTGAGGTTCTTGGCCGAAACCCGGGGCCCCGATTCCGGGCCCTTTTTTACCGCAGGAGCGCGTTTATTCGGCATCGATGCCTCGTGGCCGTCAGCTAAAGACATCTGTCAGATACACGATCACAGGGGGCCGCGGAACAGAATTGGCTCGTCACCAGCCGTGGAGCCACAGATTGTCGTCCGGCGCCCGGGTGCCGTCGTCATGGGCGAGCCGCCGGTAGCGGCCGGAAAAGAAGACCAGGGGCAGAGCGTTGGCATGATGCACGGTGAACCCGGTGACCTCGCAGACGAAGATCTCGTGGTCGCCGCCGTCATAGACGGCATAGGGCCGGCATTCGAGATGCATAAGGATGTCCGGCGGCAGCGGGCTGCCATTGCCGGCGCGACGCTCGGCGAGGCCATCCCATTTACTGCCGGCGGCGCGTGCAAAGCGATTGGACAATTCGATCTGGTGCTCGCCGAGGATTGAGATGGCGAGCGCCTTGGCGGCCTTCCACAGGGGCAGACCGTAGGCGTTGCGCGCGACGCTGAACAGCACCAGCGGCGGATCGAGCGACACGGAGTTGAACGAGCTCACCGTGGCGCCGATCTTGTTGCCATCGACCTCTGCGGAAATGATGGCGACGCCGGTCGCGAACAGGCCGAGCGCATTGCGAAACGCGCGGGCATCCAGTCTGGTGTCGGTGCTGCCGCTCACGCCTTCACTCATCCTTTGGACCACAGCGGGCTGAATTGCGTCGCCACCACATCCTCGTAGCGCGGATGGCCCTCGAGGATGCCGATGTCGCGGGCGAAGGCGTTCATGCCCTCGACGAAGGACGGCGTGATCGCGGCGTCGTAATAGGGCAGGTCGCGGCGGATCAGTTCGGCGATCAGTTCGGCTTCCGTCGGCGGAAACAGCTTGCGGCCGACGGCGGTGGCTTTCGACGGATCGGCCTTCAGGGCGGCCTGCGTCTTGACGATGGCGCGCACGGCCGCGGCCGCCTTGTCTGGCGACTGCTCGATGAAGCGGTCGGAGGTGGCGATCGACGCCATGGTGTAGTCGAAGCAGCCCTTGGGCCCGTCGCCGCGCCGGATGTCGAGCACGACGCTGCCGACGCCGCGCGTCACCGCGACTTCGGTGCCCATGCCGTTGGCCCAGAAGCCGTCGATCTTGCCGTCCTCCAGCGCCTTGGCGGCGGTGAGGCCGAAATTGACGGTGGCGCCGACAGCGCCCGGCACCGGCGCGATCGACACCTGATCACGTTCGAGATCGATGCCGCCCGCCTTGAGCAGTTGCCGCAGGCCCATCTCGACCCACGGCGCGGCGCCGATGCGCTTGCCCTTGACGATGCTTAGATCGTTGCGTTCGGCCTTGAGGTCCGCGCGCATGACCAGGAACCAGTACATGCCCTGCGCTTGCGCGCACAGGAGCTTGACGCCCTTCCACTCGGGAAAGGCGGCCAGCGCCGAATGCGCCGAGCCGCCGACGAAGTCGATCGTGCCGTCACGCAGGGCGGCGTAGCACTTGTCGACCGGGAAGATCAGTTCGAGCGAGACGTCGAGGCCTTCTTCCTTGAAGTAACCGAGTTCGACCGCGGCCGCCGCCGGGAAGTATGAATTGGAAATGAGGTCGGGGACCGCGATCTTCATCGGCGCTACTTCTTGTTCTGGGTTTCGTCGTAGTAGTGGATCTCGAACAGCATGCAGCCCTTCTCCGACTTGAACGGGCCGTGATAGGCGCCCGGCGGACGGCAGGCATAGGTCAGCGGATTGAACGGCTCGCCGCCGTTGCCGTTCTTGTCGTTGCCCACGGTGAGGTCGCCGGAGAACAGGAACACTTCTTCCCAGTGATCGTGCACGAAGGGATCGGTGGTGAAGACGCCGGGATCGAAGCGCAGGATGCGCGAGCGGCTGCCGGTCTTGGCCTTTTCGTTGAGGTCGCTGGCCAGAATCTTCTGCTTGATGCCGGTCGGATAGCCCGGCGGCGTCTCCCAGCCGGCGTTCATGTCGAGGGCAAAGAATTCGAGATGCGGCTTGTTGAAGGGCATGGGACCTCGCGGGTTAGCCGGCGATCGGCAGGGTGAGAGTGGTGTAGCGGTGGGTGATCTTGCGCTTGGCGACCGGGTCTTCGAGTTCGAGTTCGAACAGGTCGGCGCCGGCGATCTCGCCGTGCACGGCCAGCGTGCCGCAGAACATCGCGGTGCCGACCGGCAGCTTGGCGCCGGCGCCGAGATAGCGCGTGGTCAGGTCGTCGGGATGGCGCATCTTGGCGAGCGGGCCTTCCTGATAGAGGCTGCGCTTGCCGCCCCGGGTGGCGAAGGAGCGTACCAGCAGTTGATCCCAGCGCGCCGATACGTCGGCGAAGCGCCACAGCCGCTTCGATACCGGCTTGGCGCACATCTGTTTGGAGATGGTGATGCCGACGGTCTCGACCTGGCGGTCGGTGTGATCGGAGCCGACGCCGAGCCAGAGGCCGTCCGGCAGGCTGAAGATCACCGGCTCGACTTCACCGCTCGAATGGGTGCCGACGACTTCGATCTCGGCCGCCTGGGTGAGCAGCGACGT
Organism: Pseudolabrys sp.; assembly: GCA_026125925.1. Next base: position 5,722 of record JAHCKF010000079.1, on the reverse strand, counting down.
CGCGCCGCGGTAGAAGATCGGCGTCGAGGCCGGCCGCTTCACGCCGAGCTTTTCCAGTTCGACGATATGCGCCTCCATCGCCGCCGGGTCGCGTCCGGTCCAGCCGGCGATGACGAGCGAGGAGACGGTGACGTTCATGTCGCCGCTGGCGTCGTCGGACGAGAAGGTGAGCTTGATCTCGGGCATGAAGGGTTCCTTTGCCTCAGTAACGCTTGATGAGCGGCAGCATGAAGAGTGATCCAACAACGCCGGCGCCCACGAGCACCAGAAGGCCGGCGTCGAAGTTGCCGGAGGTGCCGATGATCCAGCCCATCAGCAGCGGCGAGCAGGCGCCGATCAGGTTGCCCGCGCCATTGTAGACGCCGACGCCCGAGGCCGTGACCTGCGGCGGGATGATCTGCGCCGCCATGGCGAAGAGCGGCGGCAGCGCCGAGCCCCAGAATCCCGCGCTGAGCGCCATCACAATGGCGGCGGCGTAAGGGTTGGAGACGAAAGACACGACATAGATCAGCGCGCCGGCCATGAACAGGCCGATGAAGCAGACGATGGCGCGGCGCCCGATGCGGTCGGAGATATAGCCGCCGAGCAACTCGCCGAAGAACATCAGGATGAAGGGCAGCGAGGCGAAGAAGCCGAGCGATTTGAGATCGAAATGCTGCACCTTCTGCAGATAGCTTGGGAGCCAGGCATTGAGGCCCCAGAGATAGACGAGACAGGCCGAGTTAAAGATCAGGATCATCCAGAAGCGCCAGTCCTTCAGGAAGATGCCGATGCTGCCGGTCATCGAGGTGGTCGAAGATTCCTCGGCACGCGCTTCGGCCTCGCGGTAGGGCGGCCAGTCGCGCACCAGCATCAGCACCAATGGCACGATGATGACGATGTTGAGGATCGCCAGCGCATAGAATGACGAGCGCCAGCCGAAGGCGGCGACCAACGCGATGGTCAGCGGGAAGCCGATGGCCGAGCCGAGCGGGCTGCCGACCATCCACACCGAATTGGCGCGGGCCTGCTCGTGCTTGGGGAACCAGCGCTTGACCACCTTGTTGACCAGCGCGAACTGCGGGCCTTCCGAGAGACCAAGCAAGATCCGATAGACGATCATCGCGGCGAAGGAGCTGGCGGCGCCGATCAGCACCATGAATACGCCCCACAGCGTCGCGCCGACGGCGAGGCTGCGCCGCGGTCCGTAAATGTCGCCGATGAAACTCAGGAATATGCCGGCCACGCCATAGGCGAGGAGGAACGACGTCATCAACAGGCCCAGCATCGGCGGATTGAAGCCGATGCCGATCGCCTGATTGAAATCGGCGTTGGTGAACAGCACCGCAATGCTGATGCGGTCGAAGAAGCCGGCGATCACAACCAGCAACAGCACGCCGGCGACGAGCCAGCGCCGCTTCGCAGCCGGATTTGAAGTCAGGGTCGTGTCGGAGACCGAACTGGTCGTCATCGAAATTTCCTTGTTATCCCGGCCGGGTGCGGAATTTGATTGCTAATCTAACATACCTATGTTTTATAGCATAATGCAAGAGGCGGAGCGGGACCGTTATCCCCACGCCTCGGCGGGAAATTCATCGATCGCGGAGGTTAAGGAACGCCATGAACGTCGTTGAAAACGTGACGAAGGGGAGTTCCCGGAAGAGTTCCGGCACCGGATTGCGCACAGGCGCCGAATATCTCGAATCCCTGCGCGACGGCCGTCAGGTCTATGTCGATGGCGAGAAGGTCAAGGACGTCACGACCCACAAGGCTTTCGCCGGCGGCGCCAGGTCGCTGGCCCGCCTGTTCGACATCGCCGCCGCGCCGGAGATGCGCGAGCGCATGACCTTCACGTCGCCGAAGACCGGCAACCCGGTCTGGCGCGCCTACCAGATTCCGAAATGCCATGCCGACCTCAAGGCGAAGCGCCTCGCGGCCGAGACTTGGGCGGAAGCGACCTACGGCCTGATGGGCCGGACGCCCGACCACGTCGCCGGCTTCTTCGCCGGTTACGCCGCGGTGCCGAGCGTGTTCGCGGCCGGCGGCCAGAAGTTCGCCGACAACGTCGTCAACTTCTATGAGAAGATCCGCGATACGCATCAGTATCTGAGCTACGCCATCGTCCCGCCGCAGATCGACCGCAGCAAGCCGGCGCATCAGCAGAGCGATCCGACCTTGTATGCCGGCGTCGTCAAGGAAACCGATGCCGGCATCTATCTGTCGGGTGCGCAGCAACTCGCCACCGCCGGCCTCTACTCGGACTACATCTATCTCAGCTGCATCCATCCGCTGCAGCCGGGCGACGAAAACTATGCCAACGGCGTCGCGATCCCGGCCAACGCGCCGGGCCTCAAGCTCTATCCGCGCCGCGCCTATGCGAACGTCGCGGACAATTCCTACGACTACCCGCTATCCTCGCGCTTCGACGAAGTCGATTGCTTCGTCGTGCTCGATAACGTCTTCGTGCCGTGGGAAAACGTCTTTATCTACCGCAATCCGGCGGTGTGCCGCGATCAGTGGTGGCGGACGCCGTCGCATCTCTACGGCAATTATCAGGCGCAGGCGCGTTACGCGACCAAGCTGCGCTTCATGATAGGCCTTTCCAAGCGCATGAACGAAATGACCGGCAACGATTCCAACCCGGCCGTTCAGGTGCAGATGGGCGAACTCGCCTCGCTCGTCTCGATCGTCGAGAACATGCTGCTGTCCCAGGAGACCACGGCGACCATCGACAAGGACGGCGTACTCTGGCCTTCCAAGACGGCGCTGTATTCGATCATGGCGCTGCAGTCCGAGCTGAATTCGCGCATGCTCGAAATCATTCGCGAGCTCAGCGGCGCCGGCATGATCACCGTGCCGTCGGCCTATGCCGACTTCCAGAACCCCGACATGCGCGCCGACATCGACCGGTTCATGCAGTCCGGCGTTGCCGATGCCAAGAGCCGCGTCGCGGTCATGCGCATGGCTTGGGACTTCATCGGCTCGGAATTCGGCAGCCGCCACCAGCAATACGAGAAGTTCTACGGCGGCGCGTCGTTCCTGGTGAAGATGAACGTCTATCGCAACTTCGATTTCGCCCGGGCGACCGGCATGGTCGAAAGTGCGCTGGCGTTGCCGCCGGAAGGCGACGTCAAGTAGCCCTTCACCGCTTCGGCCGCTTTGCGCTTTCAGCCAAAGCGGTCGGGGGGAAGGGGCGTTCGACGACGTTGCGGATGGCGAAGCTCGAGTGAATGCGCGCGACTTTGGGCAGGCGCGACAGTTGCGTCTTGTGGATGTGCTCGAAGTCCTCGATGCCGCGCGCGAGAATGGTCACGAGATAGTCGTCCGAACCCGACATCAGCAGGCAGCGGACGACTGATGGACACTTCGCCACCGCCGCCTCGAAGGACTGCAGCGCTTCCTCGCTCTGGCTTTCCAGCGTGATGCGCACGATGACCGTCGTGCCGAGGCCGAGCGCGTGCAGGCCGAGCGCGGCGTGATAGCCGGCGATGAATCCTTCCTCCTCTAGGACGGCCAGACGGCGGGAACAGGCCGTGCTCGACAGCCCGACGCGCTCGGCGAGCTCGACATGGGACGCCCGGGCATTGCCGGCGATTTCCCGCAGCAACGCGATATCGATCTTGTCCAAATCGTGCACGAAACGAGCCGTGATCTGATGTTGTGCGCCGGAAAGCTGCGCGATGGAGAAACATAGCGCAGGAAACGCCGGAAAAACAACCTCGTCCTGGTCTAGCGTGCCGTCAACACAGGGAGGGGATTACGCATGCTCGTCGGCGTTCCTAGCGAAATCAAAACTCATGAGTATCGCGTTGGCCTCACCCCGGCATCTGTCCGGGAGTATGTCCAGCGCGGTCACAAGGTTCTGGTGCAGAGCGGCGCAGGCGAAGGCATTGGCGCCGCCGATGACGTCTACCGCCAGGCCGGCGCCTCGATCGCGAATTCCGCGGAAGAGGTGTTCAAGAATGCGGATATGATCGTCAAGGTCAAGGAGCCGCAGCTCGACGAGTGCGCGCAGCTCCGCGAAGGCCAGATCCTGTTCACCTATCTCCATCTGGCGCCGGATCCGGAACAGACGGCAGCTCTGATCAAGTCGGGCTGCACCGCGGTAGCCTATGAGACTGTGACGGACGAGCGCGGCGGCCTGCCGCTGCTAGCGCCGATGAGCGAAGTCGCTGGCCGTCTGTCGATCGAGGCCGCGGGGGTCGCGCTCAAGCGCCCCGCCGGCGGCCGCGGCCTGCTCATTGGCGGCGTTCCTGGTGTGCCGGCCGGCCGCGTCGTGGTGATCGGCGGCGGCGTTGTCGGCGCGCATGCCGCACGCATGGCGGTTGGTCTCGGCGCGGAAGTCACGATCCTGGACCGTTCGCTGCCGCGGCTCCGCGAACTCGACGATATGTTCACGGGCCGCGTCCGCACGTTGTATTCGACCGGTGACGCGCTCGACAACGAGGTCGCCGCGGCCGATGTCGTGATCGGCGCGGTGCTGGTGCCCGGCGCCAGCGCGCCAAAGCTCGTCGGTCGCGACAAACTGAAGACTATGAAAACGGGCGCGGTCATTGTCGATGTCGCCATCGACCAGGGCGGTTGCTTTGAGACGTCTCACGCGACGACGCACGCCGAGCCGACTTACGTCGTGGACGGCGTCATCCACTATTGCGTCGCCAACATGCCCGGCGCCGTGCCCGTCACGTCGAGCCACGCGCTCAACAATGCGACATTGCCGTTCGGCCTCGCTCTGGCGTCGTCAGGCTTGAAAGCGCTGCTTGCCAACCCGCATCTGCGCAACGGCCTCAACGTTCACAGGGGCAAGGTGACCTACAAGGCGGTCGCCGACAGCCTGAACCTGCCTTACGTCGCGGCGGAAAACGCCATCGCGGCGTGACGAGCCCTGCACCGGCGCTTCCTCCCGGTCACTGGGCCGCCCGCAAGGGCGGCCCCTTTTCGTTTGCGGGTCAGGCTTTTGACAGATCGACGCCGCCGAAGCGCTGCTTCCACAGCGCGATGGCGTCCTTGTTGTAGACATTGTCGGGTAGGCGGCCGCGCAGAGCGTCGTGCACCGAGCGGCCGGCCCATTCGGCGCCGGCGCGCAATTCGATCGTGTCGGTTTTGGCGGTGGCGTGCGGCGACAGGATCAGCGTGTCGCCGATGCCGCGCAGCGGCGAGTCCATGGGGAGCGGCTCTTCCTCGAAGGCGTCAATCGCGGCGCCGCCGAGACGGCCCTCGCGCAGCGCGGCGGCGACCGCAGCTTCGTCGATCATTTTGCCGCGCGCCGTATTGATGACGACGGCGCCTGGCTTCATCAAGTCGATTTCCCGCGCGCCGAACATCATGCGGGTTTCGTCGCTGAGCGTCGCGTGAAACGAGATGACATCGCAGTGACGCAGCAGCGTGTCGTAATCGACGCGCTCGACACCGGCGAGCATGAAGCTGGTCGGCGGCACGTAAGGATCGTACGCGATGATTCGCAGCCGCCACGGCGCGAGCAATTGCGAGACGCGCGTGCCGATACGGCCGAGGCCGACGAGACCGACCGTGATGCCGGGATAGCCGTCGGAGACGCGGGCGCCGAGGAAGGTGGCGGCGTGCCGCTCTTCGCGCCAGTGGCCGGCGCGGACATCGGCGTCGCGGCGAGCGATCCTCTTCAGCAGCGCCAGCATCAGGGCGATGGTGTTCTCGGCGACCGCGAAGCAGTTGTCCTCGGTCGGACCGTGACAGACCAGGATGCCGAGCTCGGTGGCCGCGGCGA
>JAHCKF010000078.1 GCA_026125925.1 Pseudolabrys sp. | reverse complement strand
GCTACGCGAGTCGGCGAGCACGATGTGATAGAACGGGCGCTTCTTGGTGCCGGCGCGAGCCATGCGGATGACGAGCATTTCAGTTTTCCTTTCGAGATCTCTTGATTGACGTGTGTTGCAAAGTTCGTGAATTGAAGTCGGCTATTTCTTTTTTCCGAAGCCCGGCAATCCTTGCGGGCCCTGGAATTTCCCGCCGAGACCGGGAAGTCCCGGCATGTTCGGCGGCAATTTCGGCATCGTCGGCGGCAGCCCACCGGCGCCGCCCGGGAAGCCCGGCGGCAACTGGCCGCCCGGCATGTTCTTGGCCATCTCGGCCATCTGCTCCGGCGATGGCGTGCCGCCGCCGCCGAAGCCCATGATCTGGCCGAGGCCGGCGAGCGGGCCGCGTTTGCCGCCCTTGCCCATGGCCTTCATCATGTCGGCCATGCCGCGATGCATTTTCAGGAGCTTGTTGATCTGCTCTGGCGACGTGCCCGAACCCGCCGCGATGCGCTTCTTGCGGCTGTTCTTGAGGAGGTCCGGATTGCGCCGCTCCTGCGGCGTCATCGAGTCGATGATCGCGACCTGGCGCTTGAGGATCTTGTCGTCGAGCCCGGCATTGGCAATCTGGTTCTTCATCTTGGCGACACCGGGCATCATGCCCATCAGGCCGCCGATGCCGCCCATCGACGCCATCTGCTGAAGCTGTTCGCGCATGTCGTTGAGGTCGAACTGACCCTTGCGCATCTTCTCGGCGGTGCGCATCGCCTTTTCGGCGTCGATATTGGCGGCGGCCTTTTCGACGAGCGAGACGATGTCGCCCATGCCGAGAATGCGGCCGGCGATGCGCGATGGATCGAACTCCTCGAGCGCATCCATCTTTTCGCCGGTACCGATCAGCTTGATCGGCTTCTGGGTCACGGCGCGCATCGACAAAGCGGCGCCGCCGCGGCCGTCGCCATCGATGCGGGTCAGCACGATGCCGGTGAGGCCGACGCGTTCGTTGAACGAACGCGCGAGGTTCACGGCGTCCTGACCGGTCAGCGAGTCCGCGACCAGCAGCACTTCATGCGGATTGGCCGAGCGCTTCACCTCGGCCGCTTCGTTCATCATCTCGTCGTCGAGCGTGGTGCGGCCGGCGGTGTCGAGTAGCACGACGTCGTAACCGCCGAGGCGGCCGGCTTCCAGCGCGCGCTTGGCGATCTGCGGCGGCTGCTGGCCCTGCACGACGGGGAGCGTGTCGATTTGCGTCTCGCGGCCGAGCACCGCGAGCTGCTCCATCGCGGCCGGGCGGCGCACGTCGAGCGAGGCCATCAGAACTTTCTTCTTCTGGCGTTCGGTGAGGCGCTTGGCGAGCTTGGCGGTGGTGGTGGTTTTGCCGGAGCCCTGCAGGCCGACCATCATGATGGCGACCGGCGGCGCGGCGTGCAGATCGATCGCCTGCGCTTCGGCCCCTAACGTGGCGACGAGCTGGTCGTGCACGATCTTGACGACCATCTGGCCGGGCGTGACCGACTTGAGGACTTCGACGCCGACCGCCTGCTTCTTGACGCTGTCGACGAACTCGCGCGCGACGTCGAGCGCGACGTCGGCCTCGAGCAGGGCGCGGCGCACCTCGCGCATGGCCTCATCGACGTCGGCTTCGCGCAGCGCACCGCGGCGGGTGAGCTTGTCGAGAATTCCGCCAAGTCGTTCGGACAGATTGTCGAACATTCCAGATCCTTTTCGTTCCCGTCACCGACGAGCCTGACAAAACACGACGACGCCCGAGGGCGCATCGCGCTGTCGGGCGGTGGCCTCCGGCCTCAAAGGACCGGTCGGCGGGTCGGAAAAGTCAGTCTCTTGCGAGAACGCGCGGAAACTAGGGACCGGGAGGGGCCAAGTCAAGGCAATCGGGCGCGGCTGGCCGGGTGCTGCCTGGCCAGCGCCAATTTACTCAAGATACTGATTTAATTATGTAATTCACGCGACAAGAACGATTTGACCTGACGCGCCGCGGCGGCGGCGGCCTCGGGATTGTAGCGCAGCCAGTGGCCGAAATAGCGGATGCCGTGGGGGGTCGCCTTCGGGTTGTCGAAGTCGTGGTAGGCTTCCGGGAAGATGGTGACCCAGAGCGCGGCGCTGTTGTGGTTCCAGCGGCGCATGAGCCGGGTGCATTCCGAGGCGCGGGCCCAGTCGTCGAGTTCGCCCGCCAGGATCAGCGTCGGGATGGCGAGGTCGTCGCCGGCGGCGCCGCACATCGGGTAGTAGGCGACCGCCGCCTTGAAGCTCAGGCCGCCCGGCAACTCGAACAGCGCCGTCTCGCTGGCGGTGGCGAGGCTCAGCGCGGCGTCGCCCCCTTGCGAATAGCCGAGCAGGGCAATCCGTTTCGCATCGACGAAAGGCAACGTCGCAAGATACTCCAGCGCGCCGATGGCATCGGCCTCGCGCGACGGCAGTGCGCCGCGGCCGCTGCACGCCTCCTTGAGGCCGCGCGTGGTGAAACTGTCGACGATCAGCGTGACATAGCCGAGCGCGGTGAACTGCTGCTCGGCGGCGATGCGGCGGTCCTCCGTCAGTCCGCCGCAGCCGTGCAGATGCACGACGGCCGCGAAAGGGCCGGCGCCGTCCGGTTTCGCCAGATAGCCTTGAATGCGGTCGCGTGGCGGCCGCGCGATCGCTTCGCCGCGCTCGCGCGCCAATCGCTGTTGCAGGCTGCCAAGCAGATAGCGCGCGCTATCGAACGTGACGAGATCGCCGGCCTGCGCCGCGCGGGGCGGCGCAAGCATCGTCAGGACAACAGCGCACAGGGCCGCGATTGCATGGCGCATTGCATTGGCTCCCCGCAGGCGCCAATTCCACGCGCAAGCTTAGTCGGTGCGATTATTGCGTCAATTCAAAGCTTACGGTTACCGCGGCGCGCAGCATCTGCTCGCCCGGCGCGACCGGCACGGCATTGGCGCGCATCGCCTGCATCACCGGTCGCGGCGGCGGGCTCGAGCCTTCCTCGATGATCGACACGACCTTGCCGAGCTTGACGCCGGCGGCCTTGGCATAGAGCTCGGCCTTGCGGCGGGCATCGACAATCGCATCGTCGCGCGCCTGATCGAGCAGCTTCGACTGCTCGGAGACAACGAACTCGATGCCGGACATCTCGTTGGCCCCGGCGGCGATGGCTCGGTCGAGAATGCCGGGAAACTTGTCGATCTCGCGGATGCGGATGGTCACCTGATTGGTGACCTGGAAGCCGAGCAGCCGCGCCGGGCCGGCCTTGCCCTGTTCGTATTGCGGCTGCAGCGACAGGCGCGACGTCTGTACGTCGCGGTCGGCGACGCCCGCGTCCTTGATGGCCGCGAGCACGGTGGTCATCTGCTTGGCGTTGGCGTCACTGGCCTCGCGCGCATTCTTGCCCTGGCTGGTGACGCCGAGGCGGATCATCGCCGTGTCCGGCGCGACGGAGATATTGGCATCGCCGACCACCGTAATCTGCCGGTCGGCGGCGTGTGCGGACGTATTCGCCAGCAGCGGCGCGGCAAGCGCACAGGCGACGATGATGGAGCTCAGGGAGCGGCGATTGAATGACATCATCATTTCACCGGGACATAGATGTTGACGACGAGGTTGTTCGGATCGCTCTTCACCGGATCGGAAGCATACTCCTCGATGAATAGATCCTTGGCTTCGAGTTGCCGGTCATCGAGGTAATTGGTGATTGCTTCGTAAGTCGTATCCATCGAATCGTAGGAACCGCGGTGCACGAATTTCAGCGCCTTGCCGCCCGGCGCCTTGTCGGTGGCGATGTCGCCCTTCGGCGGGTTGGCGAGCGGCTGCGCCAGCGTGGTCGCGGCCTGGAAGGAGAAGCCGGTGTCGTCCGTCTCGGTGTAGATCGTCAGGAAAGGGCCCGACGGCTTGACGTTCTGCTTGGCGAGATAGTCGTTGAGCGACTTGAAGGCGTCGAGCAGCGTGTCGAAGGCCGTGTCCCAGTTGGTGTGGCCTTTGATGTAGACGATCGTGCGATCCGGCAGCGTGACTTCCTCGCCGAAGGCGTCGCCCGGCTGCGGCATGGCCGGCTGGGCGCTTTTGGGCTCGGGCATCGCCGGGGCGGGCTTGGGCTCGCCGGAGGGCGCCTGCGCCAGCGCCGGGCCGGCGGCGCCGAGCGCGAGCCAGCCGGCGAACAGCAGCGCGCTTGCGGCGACGCGCAGGCAAGGGCGCACACCAGGCATGTCGGGTCTCCGTCTTTCGCGCACGATTCGAGATTGCCCCTAATCTACCATGCCCCTAGCCATTTGGGCGATCTTTGGCCATATAAACCGGGCGGAAACCGGGCAGGACCTGGTTGTCCAAGGTGGCTGGCGGACAATGGGCGCGCTTTCCAACAAGACTTTCGTCAAGATGAACGGCATCGGCAACGAGATCGTCGTCGTCGATCTGCGTGGCGACGCGCCGCGCGCGGCGCCGATTGGCGCGGACGAGGCGCGCGCCGCGGCGTCCCCTGCGGGCGCGCCTTATGACCAATTAATGGCGCTGTATCCGCCGCGCCTTCCGGGCACCGATGCCTTCATCCGCATCTACAACAATGACGGTTCGGAAGCCGGCGCCTGTGGTAACGGCATGCGTTGCGTCGCCACGCTGGTCTCCGGCGCCAACGGCAAGTCGGCGCTGACCTTCGAGACCAATGCCGGCATTCTCAATGCGTGGAAGAACGACAACGGCCAGTTCACCATCGACATGGGCAAGCCGCGCTTTGCCTGGAACGAGATTCCGCTGGCCGAGGAATTCCGCGACACGCGGATGATCGAACTGCAGATCGGACCCATCGATGCGCCGGTGCTGCATTCTCCGTCGGTCGTCAACATGGGCAATCCGCACGCGATCTTCTGGGTCGATGACCCTTATGCCTATGACCTGGCAAAGTTCGGCCCGCTGCTCGAGAACCACCCGATTTTCCCCGATCGCGCCAATATCACACTGGCGCACATCGTCGATCGCGAGCACATCGTCATGCGCACCTGGGAGCGCGGCGCCGGTCTGACGCGCGCCTGCGGTTCGGCCGCCTGCGCCACCGCGGTGGCGGCGGCGCGGCTCAAGCGCACCGAGCGCAAGGTGCACATGACGCTGCCCGGCGGCGAACTCGTCATCGAGTGGCGCGCCAGCGACGATCATGTGCTGATGACCGGACCGGTCGAGTTCGAATTCGAAGGCCGCTTCGATCCGAAGCTGTTTGAGAAGGTGTCGGTGCCGTGACGCCGCGCGCTTCTTCACCTCTCCCATGGGGAGAGGTCGCCCGCCGCAGGCGGGCGGGTGAGGGTATCGGGTTTTTCGATAGGCACTTGCCCCCTCACCCCAACCCTCTCCCCGGTAGCTCGCCGAACGGCGAGCGTTCGCTCGCCTATGGGGAGAGGGAGTTCGGCAGAGTGTCTCGAAGCGCCTCATTTCACAGCGAGGGGCTCGAGTAGTGCCCATCTCCGTCCACACCTTCGGCTGCCGGCTGAACATTGCCGAATCCGAAGTCATCAAGCGCGAGGCGGCAGCCGCCGGCGTCACCGACGCCGTCGTGTTCAACACTTGCGCGGTGACGGCGGAAGCGGTGAAGCAGGCGCGGCAGTCCATTCGCCGCGCCAAGCGCGAACAGCCCGACGCCAACATCGTCGTCACCGGCTGTGCCGCGCAGGCCGACGCCGCGATCTTCGCCGCTATGCCGGAAGTGAACCGCGTGCTCGGCAACGACGAAAAGATGAGCGCAGCCGCGTGGCGCGGCGAGACCCGCGTCGCCGTCGGCGACATCATGGCATCAACGAGCATCAAGGCGCATGGCGTCGATGCCATCGACGGTCACACCCGGGCCTTCGTGCAGGTGCAGAACGGCTGCGACCATCGCTGCACCTTCTGCATCATCCCGTTCGGACGCGGCAATTCGCGCTCGCTGCCGATCGCCGATGTGATCGCGCAGGCCCGGCGGCTTGTCGCCAATGGCTATCGCGAGATCGTGCTGACCGGTGTCGACATCACCAGCTATCGCGATGGCGAGTGGCAGCTCGGCGTGCTGGTCAAGCGGCTGCTGCGCGAAGTTCCCGACATTGCGCGGTTGCGGCTGTCATCCATTGACTCCGTCGAAGCCGACGCCGATCTGCTCGACGCGCTGGCGAACGAGCCGCGGCTGATGCCGCATCTGCATTTGTCGCTGCAGGCCGGTGACGACATGATCCTCAAACGCATGAAGCGCCGCCATTCGCGCGCCGACGCCATTGCTTTTTGTAACGACGTGCGGCGGCGGCGGCCCGACGTGGTGTTCGGCGCCGACATCATCGCCGGCTTCCCGACCGAGACTGAGGACATGTTCGCGCGCTCGCTCGATCTGGTCGACGACTGCGGTTTGACGCAGCTTCACGTCTTTCCGTTCTCGCCGCGTCCCGGCACGCCGGCGGCGCGCATGCCGCAGCTCGATCGCGCCGTGATCAAGGAGCGCGCGCTGCGCCTGCGCGAGCGCGGCGAGGCGGCCTTGCGCGCGCATCTCGACGCGCAGGTCGGCACGACACGCCGCGTGCTCACCGAGCGCGGCGGCATTGCCCGCACCGAGCAGTTCACCGCAATGCGGCTCCACGCGCCGCTGGCGCCCGGATTGTTTCTCGACCTCGCTGTCGCCGGCCATGACGGCCGCCAGTTGCTGGCGGCGTGAGCATGAAATCGATCGCCCTCGCCGCATTGATGCTGGCTGTCGCTGCGACCGGCGCGATGGCGCAGGAAGCGCCGCCTTATGTCGGGCAATGGGCGGTCAAAGGGCCCGATGCCTGCCGCGACGGCAGCAATGACGATCTCAAGGTCACCTTCACGGAGAAGCAACTCGACTACTACGCCAGCGCCTGCCGCGTCGTGTCGTCGCGCCGGCTGTCGAAGTCCGGCAACGCCGCGCATCGGCTCAAGCTGGCCTGCGAAGGCGAGGGCGTGAAGACCAGCCGCGAGCTCATCCTGATCGTGCTGGAGAAGACCGGGCAGCGGCCGGAGCTGTTGCTGCAGATCGACGCGGCGGATTGGTCAACGCTGACCTATCAGCGTTGCGGTCGGTAAATCCGTCCGCTCATCCCCGCGAAAGCGGGGGTCTAGGAGCAACAATTTCGGCGGTTTCTGTCTCGCTTTCTGGATTCCCGCTTTCGCGGGAATGAGCGGAGTTTATGGCCGTCTCTCCATGCCATCCGCACGCCCGCAAGAGCTCGCGCATATGCTCCGGCACCGGCGCTTCGGCCGTCACCGCCGGCTTGTTCTTCGAGATCGGCACGGTGATCGCGCGCGAATGCAGATGCAGCGGCGGGATGCCACTGCGATCGGCGCTCCCGTAAATCGGATCGCCGACGATCGGAAAGCCCATCTCGGCGCAATGCACGCGGAGTTGATGCGTGCGGCCGGTCAGCGGCTCCAAAGCGAGCCAGGTTTTACCGCCGCCGCGCCCCATCACCTTCCACGTCGACTGCGCCGGCTTGCCGTGCGGATCGGGTTTCATCCACCAGCCGCGGCCCTTGTCGATCTCACCGAGCGGCATGTCGATGAGGCCTTCGTCCTCTGCCGGACCGCCTTCGACGACGGCCCAATAGGTCTTGCCGACCTTGCCCTGCTTGAACAGCTTGCCGAGCAGCGCCAGCGCCTTGCGGTGGCGGCCGAGCACCAGGCAGCCCGAGGTGTCCTTGTCGAGGCGGTGCGCCAGCGCCGGGTCGCGCGGCAGGCCGAAGCGCAGCGCGCCGAAATAATCCTCGAGGCTGTGGCCGCCTTTCGGCCCGCGATGCACCGACAGGCCGGCCGGCTTGTCGACGACCAGCATCATGCCGTCGCGGTACAAGAGGCGGGCGAGCATTTCGTCGGGGGTCATTGTTCCGCTTCCGGCATCGAAGCAAAACGGCTATCACGGCCCCGACATGAACGACAGCACCGAAAAGCAGAGCTGGTGGAAGCGGCTGAGCGGGGGGCTGAAGCGCACCTCGGCGTCGCTGGGAACCGCGATCAGCGATCTCGTCACCAAGCGCAAGCTCGACGCCGCCACCCTCGACGATCTGGAGAACGAGCTGATCCGTGCCGATCTCGGCGTCGGCTTCGCCAGCCGCATCTCGGACACGCTGGGCGGCGGCCGCTACGAGAAGGGCATCGCGCCGGACGAATTGCGCGCGCTGCTCGCCGGCGAGATCGAGAAGGTGATGGCTCCGGTGGCGAAACCGCTCGAGGTTACGACGCGGCCTTTCGTCATTCTGGTGTCCGGCGTCAACGGCTCGGGCAAGACCACCACCATCGGCAAGATGTCGGCGCGGTTTCGCGCCCAGGGCAAGAAGGTGATGCTGGTCGCCGCCGATACGTTTCGCGCCGCCGCCATCGACCAGCTCAAGATCTGGGCCGAGCGCACCGGCGCCAGCGTCGTGGCGCGGACACCCGGTTCCGATCCGGCCAGTCTCGCTTTCGACGCGGTGACGCAGGCCAAGGCCGACGGCACCGAAGTGGTGCTGATCGACACGGCGGGCCGTTTGCAGAACCGCGCCGAACTGATGAGCGAACTGGAAAAGATCGTGCGCGTGATCCGCAAGGTGGAGCCGACCGCGCCGCATGCCGTGCTGCTGGTGCTCGACGCCACTGTCGGCCAGAACGCGCTCAGTCAGGTCGAGATTTTTGGCAAGATTGCCGGGGTTACCGGTCTTGTCATGACCAAGCTCGACGGCACCGCGCGCGGCGGCATCCTCGTGGCGATCGCCGAGAAGTTCAAGCTGCCGGTGCACTTCATCGGCGTCGGCGAAGGCGTCGACGACCTGAGTGACTTCACCGCGCGCGATTTCGCGCGGGCGGTGGTGGGGATTGAAGACTGATGCCCGAGAAAAAACAACTCAACCCGATGCTGAAGCTGGCGCTCGATATCGGGCCGCTGATCCTGTTCTTCGTCATGAATTCCAAGCTCGGCATCTATTACGCCACCGGCAGCTTCATGGTCGCGGTGCTGGCGGCGCTCGCCGTGTCCTATGTGCTGACGCGGCATGTCGCGGTGATGCCGGTCGTCACCGCCGTGGTGGTGCTGGTGTTCGGCGGGCTGACCTTGGTGCTGCACGACGACCTGTTCATCAAGCTCAAGCCGACCATCATCTATCTGCTGTTCGCCGGCGCGCTGTTCTTCGGCATCTTCTTCAACAAGCCGCTGCTCGGCATCGTCTTCGACTCGGTATTTCACCTCACCGAGGAGGGCTGGCGCAAGCTGACCTGGCGCTGGGCGCTGTTCTTCGTGTTTCTCGCCGTGCTCAATGAAATCGTATGGCGCACGCAGACCACCGATTTCTGGGTCAGCTTCAAACTGTTCGGCGTCATCCCGCTGACGCTGCTGTTCGGCGCCTTGCAGTATCCGCTGCTGATGAAATACGCCGCGCCCGAGAAGGAAGACTAGGCGGTCTGCGTCGCCGTGGCGCGTTCGCGCAGATAAGGCTTGCGGAAGGCGAGGAAGCGCTTCTCGAAACAGGTGTAGGACAGCGCCGCCACCGGCAGGAAGGCGATGAAGGCGAGCGTCGCGACGGGCCAGGCGATATAGAAATCGCCCGCGCTGCCGGTACGGCCCCCGATGAAGTGGCGCAGTCCGATGATCAAAAAGAAGTGCAAGAGATAGATCGAGTATGACCATTCGCCGATGCGCGTCAGCGCGCGGTCGATCGCCGCGGGAATGCGGAAGCTCGCGTCGTCATACCAGGCGATCAGCGCGCCGAAGGTGATGGCCTCGACGGTCGGAATGACGATCCATATCGGGGAGGGCGACGGCGCGCCGGTACGGTTGTAGAAGCCGCCCATGGCGTCGAACTGCGTCCAGATGATCAGAAACGACAGCGTCGAGATCGCGGCGACGACGTTGAGCGCCGGCCGCCGCAAGGCACCGGACATGGTCGCGTAGGCGAACATCATGCCGAAGACGAACTGGTCGATGCGGCCGAAGATGGTCCAGTAGGCGATGTGCTGCGCCTCGCCGAAGGTCAGCCACCAGTAGATGCGCAGGAACAGCGCGCCGGCGATCACCAGCATCAGCGCGCCGGGGCCCTGGCGGCGCACCAGCATCAGCAACAGCGGGAACATGAGATAGAAGTGCAGCTCGATCGCGATCGACCAGGCGCCGCGTGGCCAGGTCGGCAGCACGAAGCCGGTGACGAGATCGCTCAGCGGGATCGGCTCGCCGGTCATCTGGCCGATGACGACCCAGGCGGCGATGCAGACGATCATCAGCGGCGCCAGCCGCATCGCGCGATTCCACAGGAAGTTCGGAAACTCGATGTCCTGGTCGCCGACCAGTTTGGCGAAGAGGTAACCGGACAACGTCATGAACAGCGCGACGCCGGTGTGGCCTTCGTCAAACAGCGCCAGCGGGAAAATCGGGTTGCTGGCATAGGGCACCGGGTAGTCCGGCGTTATGTGCAGGAAATGCCAGACGAACACCAGGTAGGCGGCGAAGGCGCGCAGATGGTCGAGCCGGGAGAAGTGCTGGCCATTGGTCGAGCGCAAAGGGGTCGTTCCTTCCTGCCCACGGACGGACGTGGGCCAGAAGTACCATTTCCGGCTCTAACGATTGGTTACGGCTGCTGCAACGCCTTCTCGATCTGCGGTTTCAACACGCCGTCGATGTTCTGGGCCGTAATCGGTCCGACCAGCTTGTAGGCGATCCGGCCGTCGCGATCGATCAGGAAGGTCTCCGGCACGCCATAGACGCCCCAGTCGATCGAGGTGCGGCCCTTCTCGTCGGCGCCGACGGCGCTGAACGGATTGCCGAAGCGGTTGAGGAAGCGCCGCGCGTCGTCGGTCGCATCCTTGTAGTTGATGCCGACCATCTTGAAGCGCGTATCCTTGGCGAGTTGTTCGAGCAGCGGCGCCTCGTCGCGACACGGCACGCACCACGACGCCCAGACATTGACCAGCGTGACGTTGCCCTTGAGCGCGTCGGTCGTCAGCCCGGGCACCGGCTTGCCGTTGATGGCGAGATCCTTGATCGGCGGCAGATTGGTCTCCGGCACCGGCTTGCCGATCAGCGCCGACGGCAGCTTCG
>JAHCKF010000077.1 GCA_026125925.1 Pseudolabrys sp. | reverse complement strand
CATGTCTGCGCGCTGGCCGGCTATGACGTGAAGCTCAACGATATCTCGGCCGACCGCATCAAGGCCGGCATGGCCACGATCAACGGCAACATGGCCAAGCAGGTCTCGAAGAAGACCATCACCGAGGACGACCGCAAGGCGGCTCTGGGCCGCATCGGCGCCGCCGAGAAATACGAGGATCTCGGCGCCTGCGATCTGGTCATCGAGACGGCGATCGAAAAGGAAGAAGCCAAGCGCAAGATCTACGCCGAGCTTTGCCCGTCGCTGAAGCAGGAGGCCATTCTCGCGACCAACACGTCGTCGATCTCGATCACGCGGCTGGCCGCGACGACCGATCGCCCCGAACGCTTCATCGGCATTCACTTCATGAATCCGGTGCCGCTGATGGAGCTCGTGGAAGTCATCCGCGGCATCGCCACCGACGACGCCACCTTCGAGACCTCGAAGGATTTCGTGCGCACGCTGCACAAGACGATCGCGGTGTCGGAAGACTTCCCGGCCTTCATCGTCAACCGCATCCTGCTGCCGATGATCAACGAGGCGATCTACACGCTGTACGAAGGCGTCGGCAACGTCGAGGCGATCGACACCGCGATGCGACTCGGCGCGCATCATCCGATGGGGCCGCTCGAGCTCGCCGATTTCATCGGCCTCGATACCTGTCTCTCGGTGATGCAGGTGCTGCACGAGGGCCTGGCGGATTCGAAGTACCGGCCGTGCCCGCTGCTGGTGAAGTACGTCGAAGCCGGCTGGCTGGGCCGCAAGACGCAGCGCGGCTTCTACGACTATCGCGGCGACAAGCCGGTGCCGACGCGCTAAAGCGCGCTTGTCCCGGGCGCAGCGCAGCACGTGAGTGATGCGCTGCAGACCCGGGACCATCAAAAATTCATTCGACTGGAAGGTCCCGGATCAGCGGCGCACCACTTCGCTGCGCTTCGTGCTGCGCCGCGTCCGGGACAAGTTGCTCACGCTGCCGCGGCCGAGCGCTGCGGCGCAGTATCCTTCCAGCACGGCATGGACGTCACGCGGGCGAACCAGTCGTGCAGCTTCGGATAGTCGGCGAGCGGCATGCCCGCGGGCTCGGCGTAGACCAAAGGTCCCGCGACCGAGAAGTCCGCCAGCGTCAGGGCATTGCCGACGAGATACGGCTGCCTGCCGAGATGCGTGTCGAGCACTTTGGCGTCGCGCCTGAAGTTCTCGAGCGCGCGGGACACCGCCGCCTCGTCCGGCGGTCCGGCGCCGAGGAGCGGCTTGACGAGGCGCTCGAACACGATCGGCACGCAGGCCGCCGCCTCCCAGTGCGACAGCGTCCAGCTCTGCCACCGCATGATGTCGGCGCGAATGCGCAGATCGTCGGGCCACAAGGCGTTCGGCTTTTGCCCGGCGAGATACTGGATGATCGCCGTCGTTTCCCACAACTTGAGGTCACCGTCGACAAGCGTCGGCACACGGCCGGTCGGGTTGATCGCCAGATACTCCGGTGCGCGTTGCTCGCCCTTGGTCAGGTCGACCAACTCGATCTCGAGCGGAATGCCGAGCTGTGCCGCCACGGCGCGCGCGACCCAGACGCGCGGCGAGGGTGGAAATCCATAAAGTTTCATTCCAGTGTCCTCCCTACATCGGTTTCGGCGTGAGCCAGGCGACCATCGCGCCGCCGGGCTGTTGCAGCACGGCCATCCGGCCCACGCCCGGGATGTCTTGCGGTGGCCGGCCTTCCTTGGCGCCGGCGGCGAGCGCCTTCTTGAGGCGCGCATCGACATCATCGACGGCGATGTAAGTGAGCCAGTGCTCCGGTGCGCCCTTGCAGCGCTCGTCCGCATTCAGATCGAAGATGCCGCCGATGCGCTCATCGCCTTTCTTGATGATCCAGTAGGTGAAGCCCGGCATCGGGCTGGCCTCGAAAGTCCAGCCGAGCGAGGCGCCGAGAAATTTCTTGGCGCCTTCGACGTCGCGCGTGTTCAACTCGTTCCAGACGAACTTGCCGTGCGGCTTCTCCATGCGGTCCGTGTGCAGGAAGGTCTCGAGACGCAGCAGCGTGCCGGTCCAGCCTTCGTTGTGGCGATCGCGCGCGGCCTCGTCGAAGAACTGTTCGTGAAGCAGCGTCATCAACGAACCGTCGCCGTCGGGCTTCACGGTGACGGTGACGAGAGACTCGCGTTCCGGCGTCGAGCGCCAAGCCCAGGTGAAGACCACCTTCTCGTTAGGCACGATCTCGCGATAGACACCGCCGACATTGTGCTCCTCGCCGTCGGCAAGCATCCGGATGTGATAGCGCCCGCCGACGCGCAGGTCGTTCGTCGCCTCGCAATGCGTGACTTTGCCGGGCCCCATCCACCGCGTCATTTTTTGCGGATCGGTCCAGGCGGCGAAGACCTTTTCGGGCGCGGCCTTGAACCGGCGCTTGATGGTGAGGCTTGGCTTTGTGGCGACGGCGGTGTCCATTCATCACTCTCCAATAAGGCTTCGAGCTGATCGAGTCGGTCGGTCCAGAAGCGCTGATAGCGGTTGAGCCAGTCGTTGGCCTCGTGCATCGGCTCGGCGCGCAGCCGGCACGACACGACGCGGCCGCTCTTCTCGCGGGTGACGAGGCCGGCGTCCTTCAGCACATCGAGGTGCTTCATGATCGCCGGCAGCGACATGGCGAAGGGTTTGGCGAGCTCGCTCACGCTGATGGCGTCGCGTTCGCTCAGGCTCGCCAGCAGCGCCCGCCGCGTCGGATCGGCGAGGGCGGCGAAGGTGCGGTCGAGCGCGGCGGATTGATAGTCAACCATGTGGTTAAGTATAGGGAGGTGCCGGGGTGCGTCAAGGGGGCGCAGCCGGTCCCGACCGGAATGCCGGTGAAGAAAGCTTCGATTAACCCTGGGGCTCTAGCATTTGGCTTTCGTGCGGGGGCGCACCGATGATCACCAGCCGTTTTAGTTACGCAACGACCCGGGTCGGTTTTGGATCGCCTTTTGCCACGGGCGGTACGGGCAGTTCGGCACTGCAGAGGCTGAAAAGCCAGCGCGCGGCCATGGCCAGCCATGCGGCGGCGGCTCAGGCCAATCTCGCCTCGATCGCGTCGTCGCTGACCGGCGCCCAGCAAAACAGGATTTCGGGACTTGGCACGCTCGCCGCCCAAGCGGGGCTGGCGCGGATCCAGGCGGAAGCGAAAGCCAAGAGCATTGCGATGACGGCACAGATCGACCAGGCGCAGCAGGCGCTCGATGCCGCCAGAGCCGCCGGCGGATTCTCATCCGGGTCGACCGTCGACACCCTGGCTTAAGGCCGCCGCGCGCAATGCCGGTCAGCCGCCGGCTTTCGATCCCGCCACCGCCGCGTCGATCAGCTTGAGCGCGTCGTCGCTCGCCCATTCGGCCGGGCCGGCAATGGTGCCGATCTCGCAGCCATTCGGATCGACCAGCATCGTCGTCGGCATGCCGAAGGCGCGGCCGATGCCCTTGAGGTCCTGGAACACCTTGGCGCTCGGATCGGCGAAATAGGCGAGCTTCTCGACGCCGATCTCCTTGAGCCAGGTCTTCGGCTTGTCGGTGTCGCGCGTGTCGATATTCACGGCCACGACCTGGAAATCGGCGCTGCCCTTCTTCTGCTCCAGCGCCTCCAGCGCCGGCATCTCCTTGCGGCACGGCACGCACCAGGTCGCCCACAGGTTCAAGAGCACGGTCTTGCCGCGGAAGTCGTCGAGGGTTTTCGCGGCGCCGGTGGTGTCATGGAAGGTCAATGTGGGCACCTTGAGCGGCGCCTTGGCGACATTGACCGCCGCCACCTCGCCGCGGGCGAAGGGCGCGACCTTTTTGGCCAGCTCCACGGCCGGCCGGCAGGCGGCATTGGCGCCCGAGCCGCCTTTATTGCCTATGAAGGTGGTCATCACGTATACCCCCGCCAGTCCGACGGCCACCCCGGCAACGCCTCCAGCCAGCACCATGGCGAGACGTTTTTTGGCGAAGGTACGGTTGGCTTCGGTCATGATCGGTTTTGCATTCGGCAGGTTGGTTGTGACGTCACAGAGCAGAGTTTAGAGCGGCACGATGAGCAACAAAATGTGGGGCGGGCGATTTGCCTCCGGTCCCGATGTCATTATGGAGGAAATCAACGCCTCCATCGACTTTGACCGGCATCTCTACCGCCAGGACATTGCCGCCTCCAAGGCCCATGCCGACATGCTGGCCAAGCAAGGCATCATTGCGGCGGACGATGCGAAAAAGATCGCTCACGGTCTAGACACGATCCTGTCAGAGATCGAGGCGGGCAAATTCACCTTCAAGCGCGCCCTCGAGGACATTCACATGAATGTCGAGAGCCGGCTCACCGACATGATCGGCGCGCCGGCCGGCCGCCTGCACACCGCGCGCTCGCGCAACGACCAGGTGGCGACGGATTTCAAACTGTGGGTGCGCGACACCATCGACACGCTCGATGCGGCGCTCGCAGCCTATCAGATCGCGCTCTCCGAAAAAGCGCTCGATCATGCCGCAACGGTGATGCCGGGCTTCACCCATCTGCAGACCGCGCAGCCGGTGACCTTCGGCCATCATCTTCTGGCTTACGTCGAGATGGCGGGCCGCGACCGCGGCCGCTTCGCCGATGCGCGCAAGCGTCTCAATGAATCGCCGCTCGGCTCCGGCGCGCTGGCCGGCACCTCGTTCCATCTCGATCGCGACATGACCGCGGCCTCGCTCGGCTTCGACCGGCCGACCGCCAACTCGCTCGACGCCGTGTCCGATCGCGATTTCGCGCTGGAGACATTGGCCGCCGCCTCGATCACGGCGATGCACCTGTCGCGTTTCGCCGAAGAGATCATCATCTGGACCTCGCCGCTGACCGGTCTCGTCAAGCTGTCGGACAAGTTCACGACCGGCTCGTCGATCATGCCGCAGAAGCGCAACCCGGACGCCGCCGAACTGGTGCGGGCCAAGGCCGGCCGCATCATCGGCGCGCTCAACGGCCTGCTCATCGTCATGAAGGGCCTGCCGCTCGCCTATGCCAAGGACATGCAGGAGGACAAGGAAGGCGTGATGGACGCGCTGTCCGCGCTCAGCCTTGCCATCGCGGCGATGACCGGCATGGTCAATGACCTCGTGCCCGACACGACGAAAATGAAGAAGGCCGCCGGCGACGGCTACGCCACCGCGACCGATCTCGCCGATTGGCTGGTGCGGACCTTCAACATTCCGTTCCGCGAGGCGCATCACATCACGGGCCGGATTGTCGCGGCCGCCTCGGCCAAGGGCGTGCCGCTGCATCGCCTGCCGCTCGCCGACATGCAGGCGGTCGAGCCGAAGATCACCGACGACGTGTTCAGCGTGCTGTCGGTCGATCGCTCGGTGAAAAGCCGCGTTAGCTACGGCGGCACCGCGCCGAAAAACGTGAAGGCGCAGGCGAAGCGCTGGCTCAAGAAGCTGGCTAAAGAGCGGGCGTGACGTGGCGGAGCCAAGCAGGGGGCGGTTGCGGGGTGGCGCCAACACCGACGCCGAGGCTGAAAAGCTGTCTTTGTCGGAGCTCAATTTGTTGATTGCCGGCGCCGAGTGGCGGTTCGATGCCGCGACAAATTCCAATCTCCGGAAAAATGCCTTCAAACGGCTGGTGTGGCTCGAAGCCCAGCGCGAGCGGCTCCACGGTGTCGAGGCCCCGGAACGCAAGCTGGCGGCGCGCCGGTCCAGTGAATGAACAGGACGCGATTTCGCCTTTTATCGCGGCTTTGGTAAGATACCGGCCGTATTCGGAGAGCCCAGCTTGTCAGCATCAGACCGCCCCTTTTTTCGCCTCGCCATGATCGGCGCACTGGCCCTCACGCTTGGGCTGGCCGCCTGCGGCCGCAAGGGTCCGCTTGACCTGCCGCCGGGCGCCGCGGCGACCGGCGAGACCCAGCCGGCGCAGAGCAACAGCCCGTCGCTGCTCAACCCCGTGGCCGTTTCGCCGCTGGGCGGCGGTAGCTCCGGCGGCTCCGGTTACGACGCCATGGAGGCGCCGAAGGGCGAAAAAAAACCGATCTTCCTCGACAAGCTCCTGAACTAATTCTCGCTCGGCCGCGCGCGACATTAAGTCCGCGATCAAGAAGTCAATTTCGATGAATCATTTCGATTATCGCGACGGCGTCCTCCATGCCGAGGCGGTGAACCTCGTCATGCTGGCCGAGAAGGTCGGCACGCCGTTCTATTGTTATTCGACAGCGACGCTCGAGCGCCACTACAAGGTGTTTGCCTCGGCCTTTGCCGGCGTCGATGCGCTGATATGCTACGCGATGAAGGCCAACTCCAATCAGGCCGTCATCAGGACTCTGGCGAAGCTGGGGGCCGGCGCCGACGTCGTCTCCGGCGGCGAATTGAAGCGCGCCCGCGCCGCCGGCATCCCGCCGGAGAAGATCATGTTCTCCGGTGTCGGCAAGACCGCCCAGGAATTGGCGCTGGCGCTCGACGAAGGCATCTTCTGCATCAACGTCGAATCCGAACCGGAGCTCGATCTGCTCGCCTCGATCGCCGCGGCGAAGGGGCGTACCGCGCATGTGTCGGTGCGCGTCAATCCGGACATCGATGCCAAGACCCATCATAAGATCGCGACCGGCAAGTCCGAGAACAAGTTCGGCATTCCGATCAGCCGCGCACGCGATGTCTATACCCATGCCGCGAAGCTCAAGGGCATCGAGGTCACCGGCGTCGATATGCATATCGGCAGCCAGATCGTCGATCTCGAACCGTTCGGCAACGCCTTCGCCTTGCTGGCCGAATTCGTCGGCACCTTGCGTGGCGACGGCCACAAGATCTCGCATGTCGATTTCGGCGGCGGCCTCGGCATTCCCTATCGCGATGACAACGAGCCGCCGCCGCTGCCGGACGCCTATGCCGATGTCGTCAAGCGCACGACCAAGGATCTCGGCTGCCGGTTGATCTTTGAACCGGGCCGGCTGCTCGTCGGCAATGCCGGTATTCTGGTGACGCGGGTGCTGTTCGTTAAGCACGGCGAAGCCAAGCACTTCGTCATCGTCGATGCCGGCATGAACGACCTGATCCGGCCGACATTGTACGAGGCCTATCACGCCATCCGGCCGGTGACCCCGCCACCGGAGGATGCCGCACGGATCACGGCCGATGTGGTCGGTCCGGTCTGTGAAAGCGGCGATTTTCTCGGTCTTGGCCGGGAAATGGCGGAACCGAAGCCCGGAGAACTGCTTGCCGTCATGACCGCGGGCGCCTATGGCGCCGTTCAGGCGGGAACTTACAATACGCGGGCCCTCGTTCCGGAAGTGCTGGTCAAGGGCGACGAATGGGCGCTGGTGCGGCCCCGCCTTGAAGTTGACCAATTAATTGCGCTCGATCGCATGCCGGACTGGCTCTAAGCCCGCTCCTGACGCCCTTGTTACGTGGCTTGGGACTTGCTTCGTGTTAGCCTGAAAGAGTCGGCAGGATTCTTTGGCCCCGGTAGCGACGGCGGAGTGCCTTTGGACGCACAGGATCAAACGACGCACGGAAGGCCGCAACGCGCGCGCCTGATGCTGAGCCGCGCCATCTCTCGCGCGCGCGGCAGCCTGCTGTGGGAGCGCCTGTGGCCGGCGCTTGCGGCGCTGGCGACGGCGCTCGGACTGTTCCTCGCACTGTCCTGGGCCGGATTGTGGCTGGCCTTGCCGCCACTCGGGCGCATCGCCGGGCTCGTCGTCTTCCTCGGCATTTTCGCATTCGCCGCGATCCCGCTGTTCCGCCTGCGGGTGCCGACCGATCGCGACGGCCTGCGCCGCCTCGATCGCAGCAGCGGCGCCTCGCACCGCCCTGCCACCGCGATCGCCGACAACATCTCCGCCAACCGCACCGATCCGGTGGCGCAGGCGCTGTGGCAGGCGCATGTTGAGCGCGCGCTCCTGTCGGCGGAGAAGTTGAAGGCCGGCTGGCCGCAGCCGAAGCTGTCGCTGCGCGATCCGATGGCGTTGCGCGCGCTTGTCTTGCTTCTCGTGTTTGCCGCCTTCGTGTCGGCCGGCGGCGAACGCTGGAAGCGCGTCACCGCCGCCTTCGACTGGAAGGGCGTCGTCGCGCCGGCCAATTTCCGCATCGACGCCTGGGTCACCCCGCCGCTCTACACCGGGCGACCGCCGGTGATGCTGCAAGGCCTGCGGCCGGGCGAGCCGACCGACATGGCCAATCTCGCCGCCGCGCCGATTTCGGTGCCTGCCGGTAGCCAACTCATCGTCCGCTCCACCGGCCAGGTGTCTTTCACCACGGTGCGCGTCGGCGGCATCGAACCGGTGCCACAGGATCCGAAGAACGTGCTGCCGGCCGGCACCGATGAGCAGCGCTTTGTCATCAAGACCGACGGTTCGGTGACGCTGCAGGGCGTCGGCAGCCGCGAACCGGTGTGGACTTTCTCCGCGATCCCGGACCGCGCGCCGACCGTCGAACTGACCAAGGACCCCGAGCGGCAGGCGCGCGGCGCGCTGCGACTCGACTACAAAATGGATGACGACTACGGCATCGTCGACGGCAAGGCGACCTTCGCGCTCAAGGATGATGCCGCGAAGAAAGTTGCCGGCGACGCGGCGAAGGCGGACGGCGCCAAGCCGCCGCACCCCTTGTACCCGGCGCCCGAATTCGCGCTGACGCTGCCACAGGCGCGCACGCGCGCCGGTGCGGCGCAGACGACGCAGGATCTCACCGATCATCCCTGGGCCGGCAGCGAGGTCGCGGTGACGCTCACCGTGCGGGATGAAGCGGGCAATGTCGGCACCAGCGAGCCGCGCGACGTGACGCTGCCGCAGCGAATCTTCGTCAAGCCGCTGGCGCGGGCGCTGATCGAGCAACGCCGTATCCTGGCGCTCGACGCCAACGAGAAGCCGCTGGTGCTGACCGCGCTCGACACGCTGACCATCGCACCAGAGAAGTTTACGCCGGAGGCCGGCGTCTATCTCGGTCTGCGCTCGATCTATTTCGATCTGCGCAACGCCAAGACCGACGATCAGTTGCGCGACGTGGTCGGGCGGCTCTGGCAGATGGCGCTGCAGCTCGAGGACGGCAATGTCAGCCAGGCCGAACAGGCTCTGCGGCAGGCGCAGGATGCGCTGCGCCAGGCGCTCGAGCGCGGCGCCAGCGACGAAGAGCTCAAGAAGCTAATGGACCAGCTTCGCGCCGCGATGGACAAGTTCATGCAGGCGCTCGCCGAGGAGATGCGCAAGAATCCGCAGGCATTGCAGCAACCGCTCGACCGCAACAGCCGCACGCTCAGCCAGCGCGACCTCAACAGCATGATGGATCGCCTCGAGCAAATGGCGCGCTCCGGCAATCGCGACGCCGCCAAGGCGCTGCTCGACCAGTTGCAGGCCATGATGGAGAACCTGCAAATGGCGCGGCCGGGCGCCAATCAGGACGGCGGCGACCAGGACATGAACTCGGCGCTCGACGAATTGAGCGACATGATCCGCAAGCAGCAGCAGTTGCGCGACCGCACCTTCAAGCAGGGGCAGGACCAGCGCCGCGGCCAGCGCGGGCAACGCGGCCAGCAGGGTCAGCAAGGTAACCAGCAGATGGGCGACCTGCGCCAGGACCAGCAGGCGCTGAAGGACCGGCTCAACAAGCTGCTCGAGCAATTGCGTCAGCGCGGCGCGGGTCAGCAGGGGCAGCAGGGCGAAGGCCAGGAGCAAGGTCAGGGGCAGGGCGATCAGGATGGGCCGGGTCAGCAGCTCGGCGATGCCGGCGAAGCCATGGGTGAGGCCGAAGGCAGCCTCGGCGACGGCGACGCCGACGGCGCCGTCGACAGCCAGGGCCGCGCCCTGGAAGCCATGCGCAAGGGCGCGCAGGGAATGGCGCAGCAGATGCAGCAGGGCCAAGGGCAGGGCATGGGCCCCAACGGGCAGCCCGGCCGCGGCCGTCAGCGCGCCGAACAGAACACCGATCCGCTCGGCCGTCCGCTGCGTGGCCGCGATTACGGCGACGACAACAACGTCAAGGTGCCGGGCGAGATCGATGCGCAGCGTGCGCGCCGTATTCTCGAGGAATTGCGCAAGCGCTTCGGCGAGAGCTATCGCCCGCAGCTTGAGCTCGACTACATCGAGCGGCTGCTGAAGGATTTTTGAGTTTCACTTTCTTATCCCTCCCCTGAAAGGGGAGGGTGGCGCCGCGCGGCCAGCGCGGCGACGGGTGGGGAACGGCGTCGGCGTTTTGCCCCACCCGGCTCGCTATCGCTCGCCACCCTCCCCGAAGACGGGGAGGGATAAGCAAGCGCGCTACTTCATCCCGCTCGCGATATCCTGCTTGGTGAAGAACCGCACCATGATATCGACGGCGTCGGCCGGCGGCGCCGCGAGGCGGCTGGTGAAGGGCAGGCTGTCGCCGGGGCCGAGGATGCTGCGCGTCGGCTGCATGCTCCAGGTGTAGATTTCCTGCCCGGAGGCGTTGCGGGCGGCAAAGCGCAGGCGCGGCACGTCGGTGGCGGCGCCGACCGTGTTCACGATCTTGCCTTCGATGATGAGAATGGTGACGCCGTCCTGCGTCTCCTTCGCGATCTTGATGCCCTCGAATTCGAGGTTGCGCAGATTGACCGGCAGGCCGATCGAGGCGAACAGCGATGCAGTCTGCGGCAGATAACGCACGATCTGATGCCGCCCGACGATGATGCCGATGTTGACGGCGAACAGGATCAGGATGAGGGCGATCCAGCGTGAGTTGCGCTGCGTCTTCTGCCGCTTGGCGCGCATGCGGGCGCGGCGGGCGGCGTAGTCGGCGCGCTCCCCGTCGTCGGCGGCGTCGGCGGCGGCGTGGAAGCTATCGTGATCGTCCGGCGGCACCAGCGGCGGCGCATCCGTAATCGTCGGCGGCTCGGAAACGTCGTGAGCGAAGACCGGCGGCGCGGCGTCTTCGAATGACGGCTCGACGCTCGGCCGGTCGAAAGTGGCGTCGGGTTCCGGCGCCAGCGATGGCGGCTCATCCGCCGGCGGCGGCGTCTCCATCTTGCCAATTTCGCCGATCTTTCCGTTCTGAGCGTCCGCTTCGGCCTCGGCGATGACGTCGTTGACGAAAGCCGACACGTTCGGGGCCTCGGCCGATTTGCCCGGATTGACGAACCAGGTGGAGCGGCAGCGGGCGCAGCGCACGGCGCGGCCGCTCGGGCCGACCGAGGCCGGATCGATCATGTAGGAGGTCGCGCAGCTGGGACAGACGATCAACATACGATTCTGCGGCTTTTCGGGCGCTTCGACCCTACCAGCCGACCGTTAATGGACCGGAAACCATGCCGGCTTTGTTCATCCGGGTGCGAGGGCGCGTTTTTGCCTGCCGCGCCTATGGCGGCGCTGTGATTCTCCTGTAAAACCGATGGTTAACGCGCAGTCGCGCGGCCGATCCGGCGG